>JAKACS010000394.1 GCA_021821235.1 Bacillota bacterium | reverse complement strand
TGCGATTTTGCTCATTTGTTCGGATCCAATCGTTGCTGACATATTCGCGCATCATTTGGCCGAGCGTATGATACTGATCCGCTGCCGTGCTTTCCGCAAAACTTTTCCCGCATAACATTTCCATCCTTTTTAAAAAAGTCGTCTTAAACTCCGTTATGCTAGAAAACATGTGTTTCACTCCTCGACATTAAATCTGCATACAATTGATTGTACTGAAACGCGGATTGCGCCCAGCTATTGTCCACCCGCATTGCATTTTTTACAATCTGAGGCCAATCTTTTTGATTCTGATAAAAGCTAATTGCTCGTCGAATTGTATAAAGCATATCGTGGGCATTAAAGTTAGTGAACGAAAATCCGTTCCCTTCTTTCGTGTACTCATTCCAAGCAGTCACTGTATCATTTAAGCCACCGATTTCCCGAACGATCGGGACAGCCCCATATTTCATGGCAATGAGTTGGCCAAGCCCGCATGGTTCAAACAGTGAAGGCATTAAGAACAAATCTGCGGCAGCATAGAGTTGATGGGCCAATTCTTCATTAAAACCAAGATATACCTTCATCTTTTCCGGAAATTGCTGTGCGGTGTGCCAGAGAAAATGCTCAAACTCATAATCACCAGATCCAAGAATCACAACTTGGACATCATCTTGAAGGATTTCATGTAACACACGTTGGATAAGATCCAATCCTTTTTGTTTTGTCAGCCGAGAGATCATCACAATCAATGGCGTATCTTTCTTTTGCGGGAAATGAAACAGCTGTTGAATCGCCTTTTTGTTAACTGCCTTTCCAGAAAAATCATGATAATCATATCGCTGATCGATCAGCAAATCGTTCTTTGGGTCGTAAAAGTCTTCATCAATTCCATTTAAAATACCGATAAGGTCTTCCCCTCTTGCCCTTAGTAATCCGTCCAATTTTTCACCAAATGTGGGTGTTTGGATTTCATTCTTATACGATGGGCTGACAGTCGTAATCTTATCAGCAGCCACAAGCGCACCTTTCATGAAATTGATATTTCCGTAAAACTCGAGCTGCTCCGGCTGGAAGAACTCGTCTCCAAGACCAAGCAGGTCACGAAGCGATTCTTTTGGAAAAATTCCTTGAAATTGCAAATTATGAATCGTAAACACAGTCCTAATTAATCCATAGTTTTTCCGTTTATAATATTCTACCCGTAATAAATATGGGATCATTGCTGTATGCCAATCATGACAATGGAGAACATCCGGAAAAAAATCCAGCTGTGCCAATGCTTCCAAAACAGCCCGATTGAAATAAGCGAACCGCTCGCCATCATCAAAATAGCCATACAAACGATCCCGGTTAAAATAATATTCATTGTCGACAAAATAATAGGTAATGCCTTGATACTTAAGCTCTTCAATGCCGCAATATTGATTTCTCCAGCCAACGGAAACGGTAAACTCTTTCACTTTTTTCATTTCTGATTTAAACTTTTGAGCAATTGTTCCGTATTTTGGCAGCATGACCCGGACATCGGTACCAAGCATTTTACATTCTTTTGGAAGAGAACCGGCAACATCAGCCAGTCCTCCCGTTTTCACAAATGGACCACATTCTGAGACAGCAAACAAAACTTTCACGAATTCATCAACGCTCCTTGAACCGTACTTTTCGGAATAACATAAGGACTTTGAGCGGTGCCTGTTAGCAAAGTACCGGCTTCGATTTTTACATCTTTATCTAAAATAACGGAATCAAGGTAACAATTCTCGCCAATTTGACACTTTTGCATGATAATACAGTTTTTCAAAACGGCTCCCTTGCCGATGTTCACTCCTCTTGAGACAATGCTGTTCTCCACTTTTCCACTAATTAAACAGCCGTTGGCAACCATTGAATTCTTGACTTCAGCACCTTTTAAGTAACGGGTCGGCGGCTCATCCTTGACTTTTGTTAAAACCGGCTGTTCTTTTTTGAAAACTTTTTTCCATACTTTCGGATTTAATAACTCCATATTAGTTGAATAATAGCTTTGAATCGAATCAATCATTGCGGTATAGCCATGATATTGATAGTGACAAATAGCGTAAGAATGATAAAGATCTTCCACTACATCTTTCATACATGAGTACCCGGTTTCATTTCTTGTCTCAATTAAGTTGATTAATAGTGAAGTTTTGATCAAATACATTTCCAATGACTGACCTTGTTCGTTCACGACCTCCGTTACATCACATTCAGAAGCAATATGCCATTTCAACAAAGAGGTAAAATTCAGATTAAAAACAGTGTAACAATTGGTAATTAACGAATATTCTTGGGTACTTCTATAAAAATAATCCAAATTGGCGGCGAAATGGTGAAATGAGCCGATTCGATTGTCTTCATACTCAACAAGGGGTGACGGGAAAAAGAACAATCCATCCCGCTTTCGATTTAAATCCCAATTTTTCCCTGATTCAAGATGATCCATTAATGCACGATATTGCATTTTTGGAAAAATCGCTACGCTTCTGATGCCTGAATTAACCATATTCGAGAGTACAAAATCGATAATGCGGTACCTGCCTGCAAACGGCAGGGCAGCCAGCGACCGATGGTCAATTAGATCTTTTAAATCTTCATGATACGTAGTTGCATCTATAACACCTAACAGCTTTTTCTTCAACTAGAGTCCCTCCTGATATGATTAAAGCTCATATTAAATGTGGTAGTGCATAAGCGCAGCAATCAATTGTGTCACAGTAATCGTTTAATAGGCAGAATACAAACCCGTAACCATTTCTTCCGTTACAAGGATGATTTCGCCCTCATCTGAGCGGATCACCATGCCATCGGGAATCGTTAGTTCACAAGGAACAATTGCTTTTTCCAAATAAACGTTCTCCCCAATTTTCGCATCCGGCATTACGACAGATTCTCGGATTACGCTCCCCTTCCCGGTACGAACCCCTTGAAACAGTACCGAGTTCTCAACTTCACCTTCAATTACGCAGCCTTCATTAACAAATGATTCTTTCACAGTAGCCTCTGATGAAATATACTGCGGCGGCTGATTTGGATTTACCGAATAAATTTTCCAATCAGCATCAAACAAATTCAATTCACTGTCCTCATTCAGAAGATCCATATTCGCTTCCCAAAGACTGCGAACTGTTCCAACATCCTTCCAATATCCCTTAAACGGATAGGCAAAGATTTTTTTCTGTTCTTCCAACAATAGTGGGATTACGTCTTTTCCGAAATCATGACTCGAATTTGGATTCCGTTCATCCATTTCCAAAAATTCTTTTAAAATCGTCCAGTTAAAAATGTAAATTCCCATCGAGGCCAAATTGTTTTTCGGTTCAGCCGGCTTTTCTTCAAAATCGATGATTCTTTTTTCGTCATTTGTATCCATTATGCCAAACCGGCTCGCTTCACTCCATGGAACCTCAATGACGGAAATGGTCACATCTGCACCTTGCTCAATATGGTATTCCAGCATATTTTCATAGTTCATTTTATAAATATGATCGCCGGAAAGGATCAGGACGTACTCTGGCTGGTACTGCTTTAAATAAGTTAAATTTTGATAGATTGCGCTTGCTGTTCCGGTATACCACTTCACTTCGGATGATTCGCTATAAGGCGGAAGGACAGTCACCCCGCCATCTTTCCGATCCAAGTCCCAGGCACTGCCGATGCCGATATAAGAGTTTAATAGAAGTGGCTGGTATTGCGTTAAAACCCCAACTGTATCGATTCCCGAGTTTGTGCAATTGCTTAGAGTAAAATCAATAATTCGATATTTTCCACCAAACGGAACTGCAGGTTTCGCTAAATTCTTTGTTAGCGAATTAAGCCTGCTTCCTTTCCCGCCTGCCAGTAACATGGCCACGCACTTCTTCTTTGTCATTTCCTTTTCTCTCCTTTCTCTTCTTAACTGGTCTTAACATTACGATGCCAAACGGCGGAATCGTTAGCTTTAAAGAATACGGCTTGCCATGGAACGGAATCTCCTCCGCTTTGCTTACCTTCTTGTTAACAGCTCCTGATCCTCCAAACTCCGCTTTATCACTATTGAAAATTTCGCGGTACTCCCCTGGTTCAATGATGCCGATTTGATAGTCTTGATAGCTGACACCCGTAAAGTTGCAAACAACTGCAATAAATTCCTTTTCATTTTTACCCTTGCGAATAAAGGAAAAAATAGATTGTTCGCTATTATTGGCATCAATCCATTCAAATCCTTCATGCAGGTGATCCATTTCATACAAAGCTTTTGATCGTTTGTATACTTTTGTTAACTCTTTAACATATTCATTTACATTGCGGTGCATGTCATAATCTAACAAATTCCAA
>JAKACS010000393.1 GCA_021821235.1 Bacillota bacterium | reverse complement strand
GAACTGAAACCAGGAGAAAAGATTCAAATTGTGAACGATCACGATCCTCGTCCGCTTCAGTACCAATTTATGATGGAACGAACCGATCAATTCACATGGGAGTACCTTGAAGAAGGTCCTGAAACGTGGAAGGTTGCCATTGGCAAGAAGTAATCAATCGTAATCAACGATAAAATGTAAACGTGGCTGTCAGCACGTTTCTATTCCCATATACCATTTGCAACAGAAAATATTTCTGTTGCTTTTTTTAATTTCAGTCGTTTTTTTTTGTTTACAAAAATTTCGAATAGTTGTAATCTTTTCTGTGAAGGAGGCGGTCAAACAAAGGGGAAGTACAACAAAAGGGGAAGCCATAAACTTTTACCTAAAATTGTAAGGGTTTACATCAAGAACGGGGAGGAATTTATTATGCGGGAAAACTATCGTTATAAGATTATGTTGATGATGGTTTTAATGGTTATTATCAATTACATTGACCGCGGTGCCATTTCATATGGCTCAAAACAAATTATCGGTGAATTTGGTTTTGACACCATTGCCTGGGGAGCAGTGCTTGGATACTTTGGTTATGGCTATTTATTTGGTTCATTATTTGGCGGTGTCCTTTCTGACAAAAAAGGACCGAAGTTTGTCTGGATTATCATTGGGATCAGCTGGTCCGTTTTTGTTATTTTAACTGCATTTGCAGGGGATATTGGAAAAGCACTATTTGGCGGATCAGCCTTAGCCGGTTTCGCTGTTGTCCGAATTTTGTTCGGATTTTCCGAAGGACCGACGTTTTCAACGATTAATAAAACAAATGCAAACTGGGCTACTCCAAAAGAACGTGGCTTCGCAGCATCTGTCGGGCTGTTGGGAACGCCGCTTGGGGCATTGTTAACAGCTCCAGTTGCAGTCGGACTGTTATCAATCGCGAACTGGAAAACGGTTTTTATCATCCTTGGTAGCTTGGGATTAGTCTGGATTATCGGTTGGGCAAAAATGTTTAAAGATGTTCCGGAGAAGCATCCAAAAGTTTCAAAAGAAGAGCTTGCCAAAATTCGTGCCGAACAGGATTTGTTGCCAGATGAAAAGTTAATTACCCAAACAGATCAATCTGTAAAATGGTATCATTTCTTTAAAAATCCTACATTGGTGTTCAATGCAATTGGTTACTTCGCTTTTCAATACGTAAACTTTTTGCTGCTCACATGGACGCCAAAATATTTGCAGGATCAGTTTCATTTTGAGCTGTCTTCTTTATGGTATTTGGGAATGATCCCTTGGGTCGGTGCAGTCTTTACCGTTTTGCTTGGAGGAAAAATTTCAGACATGCTCCGTTTAAAAACAGGCAGCCTGCGGATTGCGCGGTCGGGTCTTGCTGTCGTTTCATTGTTGTTAACTGCCGTTAGCTTTATGCTCATTCCGACACAGCAAACCATTTTTGGTGTGATGGCCTTAATGTTCATTGGCAATGCCTTTAACTTCTTGCCAAACTCGGTTTACTGGACAGTGATTATCGACACAGAGCCAGGCCGCGCTGGTACTTTTGGCGGGATTACGCATTTCATAACAAACACGGCAACAATTATTGCACCTACATTAACCGGATTTTTAGTCGTCAGCTTTGGCTATTCCTCCATGTTTGTTGCTGCGGGAATTGCCGCAGCAGTTGGAATGTTAGCAATGGTGTTTGTTAAACCGGGAGCAAAAAAAGCAATCGCAGAAGATCTAGTTTCTCACCAGGTGAACAGCTAATGAACCTTTTCACAGCGTCAGAACTTATTCGAAAAAGAGAATGCTCGCCTGTTGAACTCGTAAAAAAAACATTAGTCAAAATTGCGGAAGAAAATCCAAAAAATAATTCGTTCATCACTGTTTCTGAAGCAGAATCCATTCGTGAAGCCATAAAGCTTGAACAGGAGTTAGTGGATGGAAAGTATAGAAGTTTTCTCCATGGAATTCCAATTGCGTTAAAGGATTTAATGTTTACGAAAAATCTTCGGACAACGATGGGCTCAAAAGTGTATAAAGATTTTGTTCCGGATGTTGACGCAGCCGTTGTTGAAAAACTAAAGGAAGCCGGAGCCATTATCATCGGAAAAACGAATACCCATGAATTTGCCTATGGGCCAATCGGTGACCGTTCCTATTTTGGTCCATGCCGGAACCCGAATAATTTGGATAAAATCTCGGGCGGGTCAAGCAGCGGTTCGGCTGCGGCCGTGGCCTCCGGGATGGTCATGGCGGCATTGGGAACAGATACTGGCGGTTCGATTCGGATTCCTTCAGCGGCTTGCGGTGTTGTTGGCATGAAGCCAACGTTTGGGCTGGTTAGTAAAAGAGGCGTATTTGACTTGGCGTACACGCTTGATCACGTCGGCCCGATTACAAATACAATTAAAGACAACGCGTTAGTATTGAATGCAATCGCTGGCTTTGATTCAAAAGATCCTTATTCAATTCCTACTGCCCAAAAGGATTATACATCATTAATTGGGAAAGAACTGAAAGGGTTGAAGATCGGGACTCCATCGTTTTACTATCATAAGATTGATAAAGAAGTACTTGCGGCAGTAAACAGAGGTGTGAAACAATTTGAAGCTCTCGGAGTCAGCAGTAAAACGGTCGAGGTCAGTTGCTTAGAAGAAATTGCAACTGCCCAAACGATTACGATTCAAGCGGAAGCTGCAGCAATCCATAATGACACGATACAACAGCACAAAGATGCAATTGATGAAGAGGTATATGAACGATTGCTCGCAAGCAGGAACGTAAAGGGATATGAATATGTTCAGGCTCAAATAAAAAGAAAACAATTAATCAATCAATTTAATTTGGTCTTTCAAGATGTTGATATTTTGGTTGTTCCTACCCTTCCGATCCTGCCGACAAACATTGGTCAAAGAGAAGTAGAAATCAATGGGGAAAAGGAATCTGTCCGGCATGCATTGTTACGATTAACTTCGCCAACCAACTATACAGGAAATCCATCCTTAACAATGCCTTGTGGTTTTTCAAAAAGCGGCTTGCCGATTGGTATTCAGATGATTGCTAAACATGGAAACGAAGAAATTCTTTACCAGGCCGGATATGCATTAGAGCAATCAATGGGAAAGGAAAAAATGTAAGTAAATTTGAGCCGTTTAAGGCTCTTTTTTTTGAATGGTTGAAAGTTCACTAGGAAATTATGCTAAAATATGGAGGAAACCAAAGGAGGGATTGGATCCGTATGAATGTAAACCAATTGGAGAAAGAATTTTTTGAATACATCAAGAAAATTTCTGCATATAATGAGGCGCTTGCGCTTATTTATTGGGATCTTCGCACTGGAGCGCCAAAGCAGGGCATCGATCAAAGATCAGAAGTTGTTGGGATGCTATCTTCTGAAGTATTTCAGATGTCTACTTCGGAAGAAATGGCCGCATACATAGCCAATTTATCAGGGGAAGAGGTTTCGGATATTGCAAGAAAAACACTTGAAGAATGTCGGAAAGAGTATGAACGCAACAAAAAAATTCCGGCAGAAGAATACAAACAATATGTAATTCTTCAATCAAAAGCAGAAAGTGTTTGGGAAGAGGCAAGAGCGAAATCCGATTTTGAAATGTTTCGCCCCTATTTAGAACAATTGGTTGCGATGACAAAGCGTTTTATTGATTATTGGGGCTACGAAGGGAACAAATACAATACATTATTGGATATGTATGAGCCAGGTATTACTGTGGAAGTTCTTGATCGTGTTTTTGGCGAGTTGAAGGAGAAGCTAATCCCGCTTGTGCAGCAAATATCTCAGTCTGCAAATAGGCCTGAGACCAGTTTTTTGTTTAAGCATTTCCCAAAAGATCAACAGCGGCAATTCAGCATTGAAATTCTTAATCAAATTGGATTTAATTTTGATGCCGGCAGATTGGATATTACTGTTCACCCATTTGCAACCGGATTAAACCCGGGAGATGTGCGGATAACGACGCGATACGATGAGCAAGATTTCCGAACCGCTATTTTTGGAACGATTCATGAGGGTGGACATGCCATATATGAACAAAATATTTCACCAGAGTTAATTGGTACGCCGTTATGTGCTGGAACTTCAATGGGAATACATGAATCCCAGTCACTTTTCTATGAAAATTTTGTTGGTCGTAATTTCTATTTTTGGAAAAATGTTTACCCGCTTTTAAAAAAATACTCGAATGGACAATTTGAACAAATTGCAATAGAGGATTTTTATCAGGCGATCAACGAATCAAAACCTTCATTAATTCGTATCGAGGCTGATGAATTGACGTATCCGCTACATATAATCATTCGTTATGAGATCGAAAAAGGGTTG
>JAKACS010000392.1 GCA_021821235.1 Bacillota bacterium | reverse complement strand
CTGATTGCAGAAAAAAAACACACCCTGCCCTTTTCCTTAAAAATTGTTAGGATGGTCATTGTACAACATGCTCCACCCGTTAAAAAGGTTTTAACTAAAAAATTCGTCAGCTTTTCTCACAAGATTGCTGACAGGAACAGCCAAAAAACCTACTCTATAATACAAATACAATCTTTAATGGAGATGGTTTATATGGAACGAAAACGGGAAATGAAACTAGCTGAACAAATTATAAAATTAGATCTGCTCCGGGATGAATTATACGAAGAGTTGTTAGCCGCTCTTGGTCCACACGCTCAAGAACTACTAAGAAAATTACAAAATAGCTGAGGTGATCACAGATGTCAAAACATTTGCGAATCGCAATTGAAAAGGTAAAAAAGTATTATATTGGAAAAATCATTGATTCAGGGCTTTATCATTCAGAACAAGAACTAGCAGATTTTACGCTTAGCGAACTGGAAGAAATCTATCAGAAGTCGGTTCGCTAATTGCTTGTACAGTCAATAAACTTCACAAATATTCATTCTGATTTATGTAAATTTATGCGACCTTAGAAACAACTATCCCCAACCGCTCTACTGCTTCCTAGAAAATAAATTGTTTTACTTTTCTTCATCACGTAAGGTAATATAACATGTAAGATACCTCTATAACACCACGGGTGGTGATCATAATACAATGAGCAGTGATTCATCTTATAAAGATAAGAAAGTCATTACGATCGGCGTTGTCAGAGAGCTAACCGGACTTTCCGAAAGACAGATTCGCTATTATGAAGAAAGAAAGCTAATTTTTCCCGAACGTTCTACTGGAGGAAGCCGAAAATATTCCTTTTCGGATATTGAACTGTTAATGGAAATTGCTGATAAAATGGAAGATGGAGTTCAGACTCACGAAATCAGACGGGAATTGATCCGCGAACAAAAAATCAAGGACGAACAGGAAATTCGCCGGAAAATGATCCAAGGACAAATCAACGCCCGTTTTGGCGTCCAGAAACCGAGATAAGCCCCCTAGTTTTGGGGGCTTATCTTTTTCTACAAAAAGTATGTTAGATTTTCTAACAATATTATGGAACAAAATCTATCAAGATGGCAAAATACATCTATCAACTTCATTTTTCTACAAAGGGGGCATTCAGATGAATACTGCATATTTAATGAATAGTATTTGGGTTATGATCAGCGCAGTACTCGTAATTTTAATGATAGGTGGATTTATTCTTCTCGAAACCGGTTCAACCCGAATGAAGAACGCCGGACACATTGCCGGGAAAACGATTCTAACATTCTCCATCGGCTCCATTGTCTTCTGGGCGGCAGGTTATGGATTGATTTTCGGCAAAGGAAACCCGTTTATTGGCTTAAGCGATTTTTTCTACTCCGGATATGAAATCAATGGTCTGGCTCTTTCAGGCGCCGTCTTCTTTATGTTTCAGCTTGCATTCGCCGGAATATCTTTAACCATCGCGTTCGGAGGATTTGCCGAGCGGGCAAAATTTAGTATTTATCTCATTTTTGCCATTTTATTCTCTGCCCTGATTTACCCGCCAATCGCACACTGGATCTGGGGGGGCGGCTGGCTGGCAAAGCTTGGCCAGCAGGATTTTGCTGGTTCGACGGTTGTCCATCTTACAGGTGCCATGGCCGCACTCGCCGCGACAATTCTATTAAAGCCGCGGATTGGCAAATACAACAAAGACGGATCTGCCAATAATCTCGCCGGCCACAACCAAGTTTATACCGCGTTAAGTGTATTGCTTCTATGGGTGGGCTGGTTTGGATTTAACGCAGGGAGCACGCTATCGGTTGACAAAGGGTTCTTTGGGTTTGTCGCGCTGAATACAAACCTTGGTGCGGCTGGCGGAACGATTGCCGCCATGATTGTTTCCTGGATCGTGATGGGAAAAGCAGATGTGCCAATGATGTTGAATGGAGCGCTGTCAGGCTTGGTTGCCATTACCGCTTCCTGTGCGTTTGTAGAACCATGGGCAGCTGTAGTCATTGGTTTTATCGCCGGCATTCTCGTTTTCTATAGTATTCGCTTCTTTGAGAAAAAGAAAATCGATGACCCGATCGCTGCTTTATCTGTACACGGCACTGCTGGTGTTTGGGGTACTTTATCGACTGGATTTTTTGCCACAAAAGAGCTTGCAACCGTCGGCCAGCCTGGGTTATTTTACGGAGGAGGCTTCCATCAGCTTGGCGTTCAAGCATTAGGCATTATTACAAGTGGTGGCTACGCATTTATCGTGTCCTTCATCCTTTTATATGTCTTCAAACTGGCGATGAAAGGTTTGCGCGTCACTGAAGAGGAAGAATTAATCGGCTTGGATATGAGCGAACACGGAAGCTACGGTTACCCGGAACTGTTGCAATCGGAGCAAAAATTAAAAGCTGCAAATCAATAAAGCTATTTTTCTAAAAGATACAGAACCAACTAAAAGCAGGTGAATCGGATCAATGAAGGCTAGCACCTATAGCGATGTGAGAAACATTCGTGAAACTGGGATCCATTCAATGCGGACCGATCCTTACAAACTAAATGAATTTCATGATGAACTGATGTCCGAAATAATCCAAATAGCTATCCGACATACAACTGCCCAATTTGGCGCACCTCCCTCCCCATTTACGTTCTTTGTAATGGGGAGTGCGGGGCGTTTTGAACAGTCTATTTGGAGTGACCAGGATCATGGCATTATTTTTGCCGAAACAGCTAAACCGGTGCAAGATTATTTTTTGAGATTGGGAGAGGAAATTACAGCAGGACTTTTTCTTGCGGGTTATCCTTATTGCGACGGCGGGGTTATGGCTAAAAATCCGCTCTGGTGCAAGTCCTTTTCCGATTGGCAAAAACAGCTCATCGGCTGGATCAATGAGGCGACATGGGATTCGATCCGTCATCTGCTCATTTTTATTGATGCCAGGCCGTTTTTCGGCTGTATGCATCAAGTCGGCGATTTGAAGCAATTTGTTTATCAAGCTGTCCATCAACAGCATCGTTTGCATCGCCTTTGGGAAAATACAATTTATCTTAAAAAAGGGCTTAATGCTCTCGGCCGATTTATAGTGGAGGAGCACGGACGGCAAGCAGGTATGCTGAATCTAAAAGAGAGAGTACTGATCCCCTATAGTAATGCCGGCCGGCTTTTATCATTAATCAAAAAATCTGGAGAATCCTCTACTCTTTCCCGCTTAAAGCTGCTGCAGAAGGATGATTTTAGCAGTGATTTTTCAAAGCTTCTGGAGATTAGGCTTCTGTATGGAGACCATAGCAGCTATGATTCAGGGCATTATTTGTCGGTTGAGTTACTGCCCAAACTAGACCAAAAGCGCTTAAAAGAAATCATCAAACACGGTGCCAGCTTGCAAAAGAAAGTACGGGCACTTCTTGAAAAGGAAGATACTTATGGGAATGAATGACCTGTTTCAATTCTTCAAGCAAATGTCCGGCAAGCTTGGACCAAGTGTATACGCCGGGGTTCAAAAACCGTCAACCCCACAGCATCATTCATTTTTGCGGCAGCTTCAGCGCGAATTGAAGGCGGAAAATCAGCTAAACTGTCCGCTTGAAGAATTACCTGTTGTTGTGTTCGATCTTGAAACGACTGGGTTTTATCCAGATAAAGGGGATCAAATTATTTCCATCGGCGCCGTGAAAATGGCCGGTAGCAAAATCGAAGTTGCCGAGTCGGAATTTTATTCGCTGATACACAGTGACCGTCCGTTGCGTAGAGAAATTGTCGAATTGACAAAAATCCAAAGCGAAGAACTAGCAACTGCTCCATTCGCTGCTGATGTTTTGCTTGATTTTTTCAAATATGTTCAGAATCGTGTATTGATAGCTCACCATGCAGGCCATGAAAAAGCCTTCATGCAAAAAACAACCTGGGATCTGTGGAAGATTCGATTTGACCATCGCATTATTGATACTTCGCTATTCATTCAGCTTGAACATCCCAATCAAACATCATTTCCGCTTGAAGAAGTGTGCGCACAATGCGGGATTGAAGTAACGAACCGCCACAATGCCCTTGGCGATGCGCTGACGACATCGCGCATATGGGGGTATTACTTAAAAAAAGCGCAGAAAATGGGCTGCAAAACATTGCTTGATGTATACAGTCATTTAGCAAAACAATGTTAATAGCTATTCCATTTATGCCCCCTTTTCTAAATGAAAACTTGCCGACTGGTGAATCCTTTGGACAATTCATGAAACGCAGGTGAATTTATTTTGTACGTTGGCGACTTTTGTGACTGGTTTTTTCAGTTGTAGGAGAATAGTGCGCAATTCAGCGGTTTTCGTGACCGTTTTTT
>JAKACS010000391.1 GCA_021821235.1 Bacillota bacterium | reverse complement strand
CGGCTTCACTGGATGAGGGATATGGATCAAATTCTTGTCCTCAATCAAGGGAGATTGGTTGAGGCAGGAAACCATGAGCAATTAATGAACAAAAAAGGTTATTATTTTCGGCTAGTTAGGGCGCATATGGAGGAGCTTCAATGAATAAAGATCAATGGATTTTCCCGTACCTCAAACAATATCGAGGCTTATTTTTGCTAGCCATTTCACTTGGCGTCCTTACCGTCCTGTTTGGAGCTGGTTTGATGTTTACTTCCGGATATTTAATATCAAAAGCAGCAACCCGTCCGGAGTCGATCCTAATGGTTTACGTTCCAATTGTCGGCGTTCGTACATTTGGGATCGGCAGAGCGGTTATAAGCTATATTGAAAGGTTGACAGGCCATCAATTTGTCTTAAAAATTCTCTCTGAAATGCGCACCCGGCTCTATAAAATTCTTGAACCGCAGGCAATTTTTCTAAGAGAGCGGTTTGTGACTGGCGATCTGCTTGGTGTTTTAGCAGATGATATTGAGCATTTGCAGGATTTTTATTTAAAAACCTTGATTCCATCTTTGGTCTCGCTTGTTGTATATGCAATCATCATTGTTAATGCAGGAGTTTTCTCCATTCCTTTTGCCATCCTACTCGGCGTGTTGATCGGATTGCTTGTTTTGGTTGGCCCGCTTTTTTCTTTTGTTTACTTGAAAGCAAAAAATGAACAGTTAAAGCAAAAGAAAAACAAGCTGTACCGACAGTTAACCGATGCGGTGTTTGGAATGAGCGACTGGGTTTTTAGCGGTAAATACCAGGAGTTTATTGCAAAGTATGAAAAAAACGAGCAGGAATGGCAGCAAATTGATTCCACAAAACAATCCTTTATCAACTGGCGTGAGTTTTTTAACCATGCTATTCTTGGCATTGTGGTCATTTTAGCAGTATACTGGGCGAGCAGCCAGACACAAGCTGGAAAATTTCCGGCTACCTATATTGCTGCTGTGGGTCTAGTGATGATGTCTTTGCTTGAATCTTTTTTGCCACTTTCTGGTGCAGTGAGTGAGGTTTCATCCTTTAAAGATTCAGTGAAACGCTTAACTTCCATCGAATCAAAAAATTCGTTGATTGTGAAACAATCATCAGTGGCGTCTTTTAGAGAATCTTCCAAAGTTTCAATTCGTTTTGCAAACGTCTCTTTTGCCTATCCGGGAGAGGCATCATTGATTAGAGATTTTAACCTAGAGATAAAGCAAGGGGAAAAAATAGCGATTCTTGGGCCAAGTGGTTCGGGCAAGTCAACATTGTTAAAATTGCTCCAAGGGGTTCTTTTCCCTAACAGCGGCGAAGTCCTTTTGAATGGCATAAGAGCAAATGAAATAGAACCGTTCATTCCTGAAATCATCTCTATGTTGAATCAAAAACCGTATTTGTTCAATACAACCGTTTTAAACAATATTCGGCTCGGCAATCCAGAAGCAACGGACGAAGAAGTTTGTCAGGCGGCAAAACAAGCCCAGATTCATGAACTGATTAACAGCCTGCCAAATGGCTACGGAACAAATATGCAGGAAACCGGCGGGCGTTTTTCTGGCGGTGAGCGGCAAAGAATTGCGCTTGCCCGGATTTTGCTGCAAAATACGCCAGTGGTCATGATGGATGAACCAACAGTGGGGTTGGATCCGATTACGGAACAAAAATTGCTCGAGACGATTTTTGAGGTGCTGAAGGAAAAAACGATTATTTGGATCACCCACCACCTTGCCGGGATGGACAACATGGACCGCATTTTATTTATCGACCGTGGTGTTATTTCGATGCAAGGTACACACAGACAGTTGATCGAAAAAGAAGAGCGTTACCGGAAGTTATACTTGCTTGACCGCCCATTTTAAATGGGCGGTTCTGCACTAACTAAAAGTACGATTTGTCTGATTTTCTCTTTACCTTTTTTCGTTTCAATGGGAAAATAGATGCGGATGCAAGTAAATAAGAGGGAGCCGCAAACGATGAAACTTATTATTGCAGAAAAGCCGGATCAAGGTTCTACATTAGCGTCCGTGTTTCAGCATAAACGGCAAAATGGCTATATTGAAGTTTTTGCCAATGAAATTTTCCCTGACGGCGCGTATGTGACATGGGCGATTGGCCATTTGTGTCAATTGGTTTCGCCAGAAAACTATCAGCCTGAGTGGAAAAGGTGGTCATTGGATTCATTGCCGATTATTCCTGAACAATTCCAGTATGAGGTAACGAAAGACAAAGCAAAGCAATTCGCCGTCATTCAAAAATTACTCTCCAATCCAGCGGTAACGGAAATCATCCATGCCGGGGATGCAGGGAGAGAAGGCGAGTTAATCATCCGCAATATCCTTCGTTTGACCAACACCAAAAAACCGATGCAAAGGTTATGGATCTCTTCGTTAACCCCCCATGCTATCAAGGAAGGATTCCGCAGGTTGCTTGCCGAAAGTGAAACGCGCAATCTTTTTTACGAAGCTTATACCCGTGCCTGTGCCGATTGGGTCGTGGGAATGAATGCCTCGAGATTATACAGTTTGTTATTGCAAAAACAGGGTTTTTCTGATGTTTTTTCAGTTGGAAGAGTACAAACCCCGACATTGGCGCTGATCGTAAAACGTGAAAAGGAAATTGAAAACTTCCAATCGAAGCCTTTCTGGGAAGTGCAGGCAGAGTTTTTAATCAATGGTAAAAAATATCAAGGGAAATGGGAGAAAGATGGAGAAACACGGATTGATTCAAAAGAATTGGCAGAGAAAATCGCCTCTTTTTGTACGGAGAAGCCTGCGCTTGTGGCAGATGTTCAAGCCGAAAGAAAAGAGTATTTCCCTCCGCTTCTTTACAATCTATCCGCATTGCAAGCTGATGCCAACAAGCGATATAAGTTTTCTCCAAAGAAGACCCTCGAACTTCTACAAAAACTTTATCAAAAAGGTAATCTTTCTTATCCTCGGTCTGATTCAAGATATGTCACAAAGGAAGAGGCCAATCAATTTCCTGAAATCTTAAACAAGCTGGCTTCACGGGATACGTATCGAACATTTTTTCCTCTCCCGATAAAATCGATTGCCAATAACAAACGGTATGTAAATGAAAAAAAAGTAACCGATCACTATGCGATTATTCCAACCGAGCAGATTCCGGGAAAGCTTGATGCTGATGAACAAAAAATCTACGATTTGGTCGTGCTGAGTTTAATTGCAGCCCATTATCCTAAATCGGTTGCGGAATATACTACGGTAACAACCTTGGTTGATGGGCGTGCCTCGTTTGTTTCAAAAGGGAAAGTACAGCTTGAAGAAGGCTGGCGAAAAGTTATTCATCCAAAGGATCGTGAAGAAGAGGCTGCACTGCCGCAGCTTGAGAATGGTGAACAGGGAAAGACGGAAAAGGTAAGCGTAAAAGAGGGGCAGACACAGCCACCAAAGCGCTACACAGAAGGCCAGCTTATTACCTTAATGAAAACCGCCGGCAAGCATATCGATGATAAAGATCTAGAAAAAGTTTTAGCCCAAACAGAAGGGTTAGGGACAGAAGCAACAAGAGCAGGAATCATTACAATGTTAAAAGATCGCCGCTATATTGAAGTCAGGAAAAATCTTGTCTATGCAACGACTAAAGCAAAAATCTTAATTGAAGCCATTGGCAGCCAGCTCCTTGCTGCTCCGGATATGACAGCAAAATGGGAGCAAAAGCTGAAGGAAATTTCAGAAGGAACGGCATCACCAAGGAATTTTATGGAACAAACGAATAAAATGGTGAAGCATTTGATTCAAGCAGGAGTGGAGCAAGCGGGAGCTTGGAGCTTTTCGGAAGAAGTAAGAGAACAATTTACACCTGGGAAGCAGCAAAAAAGAGGTAGCGCAAAACTTGGTCCTTGCAAAAAATGCGACGGCTTCTTAGTTGATAAAGGCAGTTTTTACGGCTGCACCAATTACAAAACGAATCACTGTGATTTTACCATTTCCAAAAAAATACTAGGAAAAACAATCACTCAAAAAAATCTAAAAAAGCTGCTGACAGAAGGCAAAACCGATATCATTGAAGGATTTACCAAAAATGAAAAAACGTTCAATGCTAGGCTTACATGGGATTCGCAGGAAAATAAGTTGAAATTTTTGTTCGAAACAGAAAAACGCAGTCATTCGTTGAATTCCATGTGAAAAAGCAGCCAGCGTGACATAGTACCTTGTCTGTCCTTTTCAGATATAGTAAACTTTTAATGAAATTTTTAATATTGTAATGGAGGGTGCGGAATGCCAACACCAAGCATGGAGGATTATATTGAACAAATTTATATTTTGATTGAAGATAAGGGATATGCAAGGGTGTCGGATATTGCCGAAGCGTTGGC
>JAKACS010000390.1 GCA_021821235.1 Bacillota bacterium | reverse complement strand
TTGGCACGAACAGCCAAATAGTACGCGACTCCAATCGAAAAAATTGAGAGCCAAAAAGTAAAATAGCCAATTTGTGGTGTAAACTTGTCAAGCATGCTATAGCGGGGCATCATAAAGAATACATAGTCAATGACATCATTATGAAGCGTCCAAACTGCTGCAATAACCAAATGCGATAATTTTATTCGATAAAATGGGGCATACAGAATCCCTTGCACCGCCATTGCAAAATGGGAAAAAATCAGCATGTAGCCGGCAAAATCCAATTGCCCTTGAACGAAATAGACAAGAATGTTCATTACCACTGCCCATATTCCATATTTAAACAAGGTGACAATTGCCAATGCTTCCCACAGTGGCCAATTTTTTTTTAATAGAAATCCAACCAGAACAAATACAAAAAATAAACTGGCAGTAGGGCTGTCTGGAACAAATGGCAGAAAAATCGGCGGTGTTTCAGCAAGCTGCCAGCCATACCAATAATAACCGTAAATTGTTCCGGCGATATTAACAGCCAATAATAGTTTTAAAATCGTGCGATTGGCAAAAAAAGAGTAGATCATTCCCACTTACATTCCTCATTTCATTTTTTCGGTATATATGTATAATACCAAATTTAAAAGCTGACGAAAGATCATCAGCTTTTTTATTGGTTATTTTTTGTTCAATCCTTCAATGAATGCGGTGAGTTTTTTTAATTGTTCATCATTTCCTTTAAAAATCCCTGATGGCATTTTTCCTTTGCCGTTTTTGGCGATTTTTGCAATTTCGTCTGCTTTCAGACCTGTATTGATTAAGGTTGGTGCACCAGCGCCCCCTTGAAGATTTCCCCCATGACAGTTGATACAGCCTTGGTTTTTAAAGACTTGGTAACCTTCATCCGCTTTATTAATCTTTACTTTGGCAACAATCTTACCTTGTTCTTCAGCTTTTTTCCAGTCATGGGTTGCAACGGCCTGCCAGGTTAAAAATACGATTGCTGCAAGTGCCAAAAGCATTGATCCGGTAGCAACAGGACGCTTAATTGGGCGGCGCTCCAGCCCGCGATCGATAAACGGGGCAAGCAGCAATCCGCCAAAAGCAATCCCCGGAATAACCATTGCCCCTACAACCGTAAATGGACCTGAAGCATACGAATATTTCAGCAATTGGTACAAAAACAAAAAATACCAGTCAGGTAGCGGGATATAGCCTGTATCAGTTGGATCTGCTATCCTCTCAAGCGGAGCAGGATGAGCAACTGTTAAACTTAAAAAACCGACAAGGAAAACCGCCCCTACCATCCATTCTTTTAAAAGAAAGTTTGGCCAGAATGCTTCTGTTTTACCAGGGTATTCCGAGTAGTCTTTAGGAAACATCGGCTTGCGCTTTGATGGTGCCGGCACGCGCGAGTCACCAACGAATTTCATGCCTTTACCGCGATGCATCGATCAAACCCCCTCCTTCTTGGAAAACGATCTGTGCCCAATTTAAATTGTCATTTTTAAAGGGGGCCTGATATCCCCTGTCTGCGTATCATCAAGAAGTGAGCACCCATTAAACCAAGCAATGCCCCAGGCAGGAAAAAAACATGGATTGCAAAGAACCGAGTCAATGTCTGAGCACCGACAATATGTTCGTTTCCTGCAAGCAATATTTTAATATACGATCCTATCAACGGAGTTGCTTCTGCAATTTGCAGACCAACTTTCGTTGCAAAAAGCGCTTTCATATCCCAGGGTAGTAAATACCCGGTAAAACCTAAACCCATCATGACAAAGAAAATTAAAACACCCACAATCCAGTTTAATTCACGAGGCTTTTTATAAGCACCTTGAAAAAATACGCGCAATGTATGTAAAAACATCATAACAAGGACAAGACTTGCCCCCCAGTGATGCATACCGCGTACAATTTGTCCGAAGGCTACTTCATTTTGCAGATAATACACGGATTCCCAGGCATTTTTAATGTCTGGTACATAGTACATTGTGAGGAACATTCCCGAAAGAATTTGAATAACTGTAACAAAGAATGTCAGACCGCCGAAGCAGTATACAAACGCGGAGAAGTGATGCGCAGGATTGACATGTTCAGGCACTTCATGGTCAGCGATATCGCGCCAAAGCGGCGTAATATCCAACCGTTCATCTACCCAATCGTAAATTTTGTTTAACAATGATTACGCCTCCTTCCGTGGTTGTGCTTTCCCTAAATACAAGTAGCCATCCTTTTCTTTGTATGGATATACATCAAGCGGTGCCGGCGGCGGTGTTCCCGGTACATTTGTGCCGTCTTTCGTGTATCTGCCGAAGTGGCATGGGCAAAAAAATTGATTTGGATGAGCTTTATCCGTGTTCCAGTTCACCGTACAGCCCAAATGCTTGCAAATTGGCGAAAGGGCGACAATCTTATCTTTTTCTTTGTAGACCCAGGCGGTATTCGTAACTTCTGACTCATACCAGGCATCTTTTTGTTTAAATGTGAAGTCGACACGAACAGGTTCGTCAGTTAATTCTGAAATCTTTTGCTTTGTTGCGGTATAGTCTCCGCTTGAATCCGCCTGCAAAACAGGATCTACAGCAAAGCGAACCATGGGCATTAGCATCCCTGCTGCCATGAAACCCCCTACCCCTGTTAGCGTATAGCTTAAAAATTGGCGTCTTGAAACTCGTTGGTTGCTCATTCCTATCCCCCCTAGTACCGATATAAGTCCATTGGACCTTTACAAAATACAGATTTAACTAGGACATAATCATGATATATCAATATTTCCACAGGGTCAATATTATTAATCAGAATAGTAAAAATATTTACTATTCTTTTTCACGCCATTTTTTGACAAAAAAATCAACAAGCTGGTTCACTTGATTTTCCGCAATTGACCATTTTTGAGAATCACTGAGCTGATCGATCAGCAATGCCGGCATCCAAAGAAGCGTACCTTCGAGTTGGTGTTCAATTAATTTCCAGCTGTTGTCAGACGTCAAATAAAAAAGATGGGTCGTCCCATTATCTCTGATGCTTTTTGTCCATTTCTCCAAGAAAGAAGCCACTGCTTCTATTGCATCTGCCTGCAAATAGGTAAACGGCGGAGATAGTAAAACCCGCCCTGCAAACTGTTTTTCAATCAATGTGGAAAGCAGTGCAATAAATTCTAATTGTAATGCACTCTCCTTTATGTCTTCATCAAACGAAACCGGGAGCAGGGGAATCATCACGGTATCGATAAATGCTTTCTCTTTTATGTATATTTCTATATCTTTTGCTGTCCATTTCATCGTCATCCCTCCATGAAAAAATGATACGGAAGATACACTGTTTTAATAACTAAACGGAAGCTTGCTGATGCAAGCTTCCACTTTATTGCAGATTGGCAATTTGATTTAATTGATCGGTTAACCTTTTAAACGTTTCTTCGTCATGACGATCCAGCGCTTCGTCAATCAGTGCCAGAAGTTTTTCATGCTGAAAACGTTCAATGCTGTATTTTAAAATTTGTTCAGCCAGTAAACTATCCTTTTCGTTAATCTGCAGATGTTTTGGCATAAAAGGATTTTCCTCAAGGACCGCGGCATATTGCGGAACTTGGTTCGAAGCATGGAAGTTCAGTTGGATAAAAATCTCTTCATCCCGATTCAGGCGAATATCATGAAACGATTTTTCTGCATCGGTTGTCATCACATTTTCCTTATAGAATCGAAATGGTACTTTATCCACACAATGGGTAGACATAATCAGGCCTCTTGGACAATATTGCGCCTGTTCAACAAAATGAACCTTTTCCATTAATTGATCGTGGCTCATTAAATAATTTAAAATCCATACGCACTCACGGCGCTTTAACTGATAATGATTTAAAAACCAGCGAATAAAGTCCTTCTTCTCGTTGACAGAAACAGGGGTTGCCATAATCGATTCCCTCCTCTGCATCCTTTTTCATGGCTAATATTCCATGTCAGTCAATCTTGCAAGTACATCTAAATACTCTTCGTTTGTTGGATCCTTTTTGACTAACTGCTTAAAAATTTCGCCAGCGCGATCCTTTTTTCCTTCTTCAATAAGAAAATAACCGTAATCTGTCAAAAATCCTTCATTATTCTTAAAATAAGTATATGCAAGCTCATATTTGTCTAATGCCTTTTGATAATCTTCAAGCCTGTGCAAGGCGACTGCCACATCCCAAAGCAACTGGGGTTCTTCCTCTTCTTGAATTTCCAGCGCCTCGATTAAGTCTACCACATTTTCATACTTTTCTTGATGAAGAAACAGCTTATTTAATGCTAAAGCAGACTCCATAAAGCCGGGATCAAGTGCTAAGGCACCGCGGAAGAGGTCTTCTGCCACTTGTTCCTTGCCCAATTTAAGAGCAAGA
>JAKACS010000389.1 GCA_021821235.1 Bacillota bacterium | reverse complement strand
CTCTCCCCTTGGCAGAATTATGCCAGAATAGCCATTATTATATGCGTATTGGATAGCATTGTTGATTCCTTGGATATTTGCATCCGCCATTAAATAATCCGCATCCGTGTAAGGTTTTGCTGGAATCCCTTGTTTAATACCCCACTTAGTTAAATCAATGTGATACAAGTTTATCTCCCCTTAGTCGAAATAAAATCTTTTTAACAAACATCAACTTGGAAATTATTTATTCTTTACTATTTTATGTGTTGAAAATTTCTGTGATTGGACGAGTTATAGAGATGAAACCTTTTTTTAGTATATGATTCCATAAAAATGTATAAAAAGATCGAATGCAATCCATTTATATACAAGAATGTGGAATGTTTGGTAAGATTTAAACATGAAAACAATGGTTCTTTTGATAAATTGAAAGGGGACAAAAGAATGAAACTAGCTTTCATTTCCGACATTCATGGCAATGCAGCCGCATTGGAAGCGGTATTGACCGATATCAAGCAAAGAAACGCCGAGCGGATTTTCGTGCTGGGAGATTTATGCTTTCGCGGACCGGAGCCGAAGCGGGCGCTTGAGCTTATTCGCAGTTTAGACACAGACGTGATTAAAGGGAATGCAGATGAATGGGTAATTCGTGGTGTTGACAAGGGAGAAGTTCCCGATCAGGCACTCGACATGATGAACAAAGAGCGGGCATGGATCCGCGGACAACTGGATGTGGAAAGCATTGATTATCTGCGAAAGCTACCGAATGAACTAAAGCTTGATATTGAAGGAGTAAAAATTCACGCTTTCCACGCAACCCCAGATAGTTTGTTTGATGTTGTGCTTCCTGATGAAAGCGATGAAACGATCATTTCCAAAATGATGGTGAAAGAGGCAGATGTGTATGTTTACGCACATATTCATAAACCCTATGTCCGCTATTTGAACGGAAAATGTATCGTCAACATCGGCAGTGTTGGTCTGCCGTTTGATGGGATGAAAAAAGCTGCCTATCTAATCCTTGATGTATCGGAAGGAAGTTTCCAAGCTTCGATTATTCGTGTAGGCTATGACGTTGATCAGGTGATCCAGCAATGGAACGAATCGGATTACCCGAATACAGAGCAGTTAACCAGTATTTTGGAAAAAGCTAAAATTTAGCTAAACCGCACAGATACCTCTTTCCAAAACAGAAAGAGGTATTTTTGTCGAAAATTTGTTCTTTTAAAAGAACGAATTACCCTGTATAATTTATAGATAAAGAAGTTTTTCAAAAAAGACTTTATTTTTTGACTGAATTGTTCTTAATAAAGAACTGATTGAAGGGGATTGAGATGGCAGAACACTACATACAAATTGCGGAGCATCGCATTCAGATGATTGGTGAATCCGTACAGTTAAACAAGTTGTTTTATGAAAATTTTCAACTTTTGCAAGGTTCACAAAAACAGCAGGAACCTGATTTATATCTCCGAGTGATCGGTGGATTTGGCGCTCCTTTTTCAAGCGATCACGTTGAAATTGATCGAAAGGAAAACCAAGTTTTGTTTCAGCGGACAGATTATTTGCTTGCAGTGGATGAAGACTTTAAACATGCAACAATTCGAGCATTTGACGAGCTTGCTTTAAAACATGCGTTCATGAATTTGTATAGTTCTTTTCTTGTCCATCACCAGTGGGGATTGCTGCTTCATTCTTGCTCTGTTCTTGACCGCGGTGTAGCTCATTTGTTTGCAGGGCATTCGGGGGATGGAAAGTCAACGGCAGCGCGGCTATCATTCCCAAGAAAACTCTTCGCTGATGAGGCATCGATCGTGAAAATTGAGCAAGAACAAGTAAAGGTGTTCAATTCCCCTTTCCGCAGCGAGCTTACAGCAGTAGCCTCACAAGTGACGGCTGAGCTGGCAAGTATCCAGATTCTAAACCAGGCTAGCCAACATCAGCGGATAAAGATCTCAAAAGCGGATGCACTGTTTCAGTTAATCGATAAAGTCTTTTTTTGGTCTCATAGCCAAGCAGAAATAAGAAAAATTTTGCAAATGCTGACCACTTTAGTAAAAAAGGTGCCAGTCTACGAGCTTTATTTTCAAAAAAATCCTGCGTTTTGGGAGTTGATTTCGAGTTGACGCTAACATATCGAAAAAAAGGTGAAGTGGATGCTGCAAAATTGGATGGGGAGCTGATTATTTTAAATCCAAACCATTATACCGTTACGAAGATCAATGAGGTGGGCAGCTTATGCTGGGATTTGCTGCATGAAATTCAAACGATTGATTCGCTCACGAAAGTGTTAATCGAGAAGTTTTCACCAGATGTTTCGATCCATCAAGTGAAGAAGGATGTAGAAGAATTTATGGGGAAATTGGTTGAATATGATCTCGTCCAACATGTTGATTGATGAAAAAACGTTCCAGCTGTTAAAACAGGTCATCACGAAGAAGGGGAAAGTAACTCTGCCTGCCATTGGGAAAAGCATGTACCCGCTTATTCAACAAGGGGATCTATGCGAATTTAGCAGCATCGACGCGTGTAGTATCCAAAAAGGCGACATTATCTTATTTTATACAGAGTCGAGTCAACTAGTTGCACACCGATTTTATCAAAAACAGCAGGAGTATTTGAATGTTTTTAAGGGAGATGCAAATTTAGGTTTTGATCAGCCAGTTAATGACATGCGGATTATTGGAAAATTAGTAAGCATTTTTCGAAATGAAACAAGGATCGAGTTAAATCGTTCGATTCCCGTAGCATGGGGAAAGCTCGTTTGTTCCCCTCGATTGCTATCAGGGATTTTAACTAAACTGGCCAAAAGGGCAATTAGGGGAGGAAGTCAATAGATGGAGAAAGAATGGTATACTGCTCCAAAGGTGGTTAGTCATCAACTGATTCGGTTTGAAACAAAAATTAGCGGACATGATTCAGACAATGATGATGATTTGGGCTATGATGATGATCACGATGGGGACGGAAATCAAGGTGGCGGCGGTGGAATTGATTTAGGCGACCACGGATCGGATGACAAGGATCATGGAGGGAAAGACGATAGCGGCGGGAAGCAGGGCGATAGTGAAGACGATAAAGGCAGCGATGACAAGGGTCAGGGTGGCAGCGAGAAGGATGACGGTGGAAAAGAGGATAATAAAGGCTGGCTAGATGAAAAGGATGACGATAAGGAAAGTGATGACAAAGGAGACGATAACGGGAACAAAAATGAAAGCAATGACAAAAATGGAGATAGCGGGGACAAAAGTGAAAGCGATGATGGGAAGCAAGGCAATGACAATAAAAATAACGGTAGTGAAGATTCAAAATCTAAAAACTAAATTTCACGGAAAAAATACTCATCCTGGTGATGAGTATTTTTTCGTTTAAAAGTATTCTCCAACGTGAAGGCGGAATTAATGGAAATGAAGGCGGAATCCCGCGATGTGAAGGCGGAATCCCGTGATATGAAGGCGGAATCCCGTGATATGAAGGCGGAAATCACGATCAATTTAGACGGAAAAAACGGTTGAAAATGCTTTTTTATCTCACAAGAAGTCTTTCTTTTTGTTGGGTTGTTACGATCTCTTTCACTTTTCCTTCCTCCAATTCAATTATTTGATCAGCATGTTGAATCGTGGAAGGCCGATGTGCGATCAGAATGATTGTCATTTTACCTTTTAATTTATCTAATGCTTCGCGAATTCGCGCTTCATTTTCGGCATCTAGAGCACTCGTTGCTTCATCCAAAATCAAAATGGAAGGCTGCTTCAGCAACGCGCGTGCCAAAACGAGCCGCTGCCGCTCCCCTCCGGATAAACGAATACCCCGATCGCCTGCCCGGGATTCCAAGCCTTGAGGGAGCCGCTGCACAAAATCTGCCGCCGCAGCTAGTTCCAAGACATCCCATAATTCCTCTTCGGTTGCTTCCGGCTTCATTAACAACAAATTTTCCTTTATGCTGGCATTGAATAAAAACGGATCTTGAGGAACAAAACTAATCGTTTTTCGAAAGGCCAGTACTGTTTCGTCCGTTAATTCAATCCCATCGAGAAGTAGTTTCCCCTTTTCAGGACGGTGCAAACCGGTAAGCAAATCAACAAGGGTACTTTTTCCTGCCCCTGATGGACCGACAATCGCAGTCAGACTATTAATCGGTATTTGCACGCTTACATTTCGTAAGGCAAAACGCGAATCCTCCTGATTGTAACGAAAAAACACATTTCGGCATTCGAGTGACTTCTGCATATAAAGGGGTTCAAGCCCTTCCTCTGCTAAAGAAGATTCATTGGAAGCATTCGTACTTGTCTGTAAATCCAGTACGATTTTAAAAGAGGGGAGCATTAATGCCAGCTGCTGTAAACTCGATTGAATTCCGACAAATCGTGGCC
>JAKACS010000388.1 GCA_021821235.1 Bacillota bacterium | reverse complement strand
AGCACCCGCTCGATCCGTAACGTGGATAACGGCCTATGTTTTCATAAGCAGCTCGAGTAGGGCAGGTTCAATCTTTTTTCCGTGAGAAACCTTCCAGCCTTTCGGTTTCACTCTCTGACACGTTCCGAAGATTTACTAATCCCATGCTTTTAACAGTCCATGATTTATTTGTTATTATCCTTAGAAAACAGCATTTTGTCAAGCAGGTATTTTTTGAAAATTGGCATTTTACACTATGGCAAATTATGGCCTCTAGATGCAACATAAAGTGAATACCACTCGTCTCGCGTCATGATTTCAGCTTGACGGATTGCGTCTTTGCAATTGTGAATCCGTGTTGGGTTTGCGGTTCCAATCACCGGCTGGATTAGCGCCGGATGGCGCATCAGCCAGCCGAGGACGATCGCTTCTTCAGACGCCTCCTTTTCGTTCGCCATTTTTCTTACTAACTCTTTTGTTTTTAACACGGCTTCACTTGGGTCTTCGAGCGTTTTTCCGGAATATATTCCATAAGCAAGCGAAGCCCATGCTTGAATTTGGATATTCTCTAACCGGCAATATTCAACGATTCCATCTGAGAAATTGACAGATGTTCCTTCCTTTTGATTAACGAGCACACCATGTTCCAGCCAGTCAATGCGATTTAAACTCATTTCAAGCTGGTTAACAACAATTGGCTCTGATAAATAGGCATTTAGCAACTTCATTTGTGCAGCATTCATATTTGACACACCGAAGTTTCGGACTTTTCCTGACTGTTTTAAAAGATCAAAAGCTTCAGCTACTTCCTCTGGCTCAACCAACGGATCTGGCCGGTGCAGCAGTAAAATATCCAAATAATCGGTACCGAGACGTTCTAGAATCCCATCTACAGATGTTAAAATATGTTCTTTTGAAAAATCGTAGCGTGAAGGCAAGCTGCCTTCCGGAAAGCGGATGCCGCATTTTGATTGCAGGATGATCTTTTCCCGCAAATCGGGCTTTTGTCTTAAAATCTGACCAAATACTGTTTCTGCTTTTCCCATTTTATAAATATCGGCATGATCAAACATCGTAATGCCAATTTCTAAAGCGGCATTCACTGCTTCCTCGCCTTTTTTTAAATCATCTGAGGTAATGGGACTGTCATTCCATTCACCGCCTAAGCCCATACAGCCATAAACAAGCCGGCTTGTTGAAATTTTCCGTTTCTCGAGTGGCATTATTTTCATTATGTACTCCCCTTCCCTTTCAGCTTTTTTCGACGTTTCAAGTAATCACACAGCAGTTTTCATTCTCTTGTCCATTATACATCCTCTCATCAGTTGAAATCATTTACTTTGAAAATTTATTACAAAAAGCAGCACGCCCTACCAAAGGCGGATTTCGTACATAAGGACTAGAAAAAATGCAAATGTTATACTGACTGGCCGTTTCTCTTTCTCGTCATACCCAATTCGATTGTTTCGTTTCGCGAAGGTTTTAATTGACAAACTGGCAGGTACTATATATATAATAATACTCGCTGAATAAACACAATTATAAAGGTGTCTATAAGGATAAATACAAATTCCTAAAAAGTTCTTACCTTATATACTAAGCTTTCAAGAAAGAATTGGAGGAAATACAATTGAATACAGCTGAAAATCCAGCTATTCGCACCACCCCGCTTTTTATCGTCATGCTTGCTGGGGCATTGGTCGCATTCTTAAATCAAACGGTAATAAATGTAGCGCTGCCAAAAATGATGAACTATTTTGATATTTCAGCAGCAACAGCCAACTGGCTTGGAACCATCTTTTTACTGACTAATGGAATTATTATTCCGATTACCGCTTTTTTAATGGAACGATTTACAACGCGACAGCTATTCCTTTCTTCGATGGGAATCTTTGCAGTCGGAACATTTTTATGTGCGATTGCGCCAACTTTTGCCGTTATTTTAATTGGGCGGGTTGTCCAGGCAATCGGTGCAGGTGTATTATTCCCGTTAATCACAAATGTCATTTTTACCATATTCCCAATCAATCGACGCGGGTTTGCTATGGGGATCTTTGGGATCGCAATGAATTTCGCACCGGCAGTAGGTCCGACTGTTGCAGGCTGGATTATTGAATCCCATTCATGGCGTTTATTGTTCTATATTCTTTCGCCGATTGCCTTATTAGATTTTCTTGTTGCCATTTTTCTTGTAAAAAATGTAACAAAAACAGGCCGGCCAAAGTTGGATGTATGGGGTGTTATTTTATCAACGATTGGTTTTGGCGGCATTCTCTATGGTTTTTCAACTGGTGGTACAAAAGGTTGGACCGATCCGGAAGTGGTAACTTTATTTATTGTTGGCGCCGTTAGTATTGTCTTGTTTGTCTTTAGACAGCTCACCGTCAGTCATCCGATTCTCGAATTTCGGATTTTTCGTTTCTCACTGTTTACGTTAACGACGATCATCAACATGATCGTGACGATGGCATTATTTTCCGGAATGATTATCATGCCAATCTATCTGCAAAACATTCGCGGTTTTTCACCGCTTGAAGCGGGATTCATGCTGCTCCCTGGCGGTGTAATAATGGGGATCATGTCACCGATCACTGGAAAGCTATTTGACAAACATGGGGCGAAGTGGCTTGCGGTCACGGGCTTAGCAATTATGATTGTCACAACTTACGCCTTAGCGAGACTTACAACCAACACAACTTTTACTTATGTGATCACGGTGTACACGATCCGAATGTTCGGGATCTCGTTGTTGATGATGCCAATCTTTACCGCAGGTTTAAATGATCTTACCCAAGATTTAAATCGACACGGAACGGCAATGGTTAATACATTGAGAATGGTTGCTGGTGCAGTCGGTATGGCGTTTTTTGTATCGATTATGACCAATCAGGGGAAAACCTATGTGAAAAATATTATTATTCAGCAGCATATTTTGCCAACCGATAAGGTGCAAATGGCTCAAGCAATTAACAGTGGAACCGTTATGGGGATTAATGATGCATTTCTTATTGCCACCTACATGACAATTGCAGCATTTGTGCTGTCCTTCTTCATCCGTAAATCGCGAACAAATGAAGCTACGGAATCAGCATTGCTAAAAGAAGCCAACCAATAGCATGAAAAGAGATTAATCTTATATAATAAAAAAGATCCTTTCGAACACTTCGCTTGTTGCGGGACATTAACCAGTTCGGGTCGAAAGGATTAGGGGTGCCGGATGTTTCGTCAGGCACCCTTTTTATTCACCCATTTGAAACTGACGAATTAGATAGTTGCATACTTTTTCCGACTCTAGTCTTACCGCAATGGACGGTGGCTGCATGCCGATTGCACCTTCTAACGGGAGCCCGAGCCATAATAGATGGCCATCAATCAGAATAAACGGAAATGTAAGATCAATGCTAATCCGGTTGTTTGGTTGAAGCTCAGACCATGGCTTGATCGATATTACTGTCAGATTTTGCTTTTTCAGTTTTTCAATCCAATGGTTTGGAAGCATGGTATGTTTCGGCAAAGAAAGAACGACCGAACGGGCATCTGTTAAATCGTGAAAAACACTCTCCAATTTCAGTGCGTGCATCCATTGCAATCGGGGATGCTGGTTTTGCACCCATGACCCAATCTCTTTCTTCCCAATGATCTGCCGTTGTTTTTCCTGATAGTCTACAAGTTGCCGCAATGTTTTTCCTCGATAAACATGTTTTTTAATAAAATTTTGATCTGTAACATGGAGAAATTTCCCTTTTGTTCTTGTGATCGCTACATTAATCAGGCGCTCGCTGTCCTTACCAGTCAAAAGCATGCCGGCACGCTTTTCCGGAGCACTGTCCACAGTGTCAAAAATCATGACATCGCGCTCACTGCCTTGAAAACGATGAACTGTAGCTGAAATGACATCAGCTGTTAACCGCTCATTCATATATACATCTTGGAGCAAAAAATCCATTGCAGCTGCTTGGGCACGGTACGGCGTTACATAGCCAATCGATCTTGCTCCTGCACAATATGCTTCATGAAGCAATTGAAATGAAATCAGCAAATGCCACAGATTGATCCTTGAGTTCGAAGTACGTTCATGAAAGCAATAAGCACCTGTACGGCTTGTATCAACCAAAACAGATGCCCGGCCGGGAAACGGATTCAAATCCATTATTTCTGTTCTGCTTTTGACTACGCTTGGATGATCGCCGACGAACGACTGATAAATATACTGATTGGTGAATGCTGAAATTTCTGGATGCATTCGCCGTTGTTCTTTCAGCAAAAATAAATGCGGATGAAGCTTTCCTTCATGGACCGATTCTGTAACGCCAGATTTATGAAAAATATCTTCTTTTAGCCATGTTGTTACAAGCGGGTCACGAGCCGTAGCGATTGGCGGCAATTGTTTAAAATCGCCG
>JAKACS010000387.1 GCA_021821235.1 Bacillota bacterium | reverse complement strand
TGATTGCTACGGCGGCAATGGGGCTTGAAGCGCTTGTCGCAAAAGAAGTCCGGTCGCTCGGATATGAATGCGAAGTGGAGAATGGAAGAATATCATTTGAGGGTGATGAATACGCCATTGCGCGCAGTAACCTATGGCTTCGCACAGCAGATCGAGTAAAGATTAAAGTGGGCGAATTTAAGGCCTATACTTTTGATGAACTATTTGAAAAAACGAAGGCATTACCATGGGAGAAGTATTTACCGGAGGATGCAGAATTCCCTGTCAGCGGGAAATCGGTAAAGTCGAAACTTTTTAGTGTATCTGATTGCCAGGCAATTGTAAAAAAAGCAATTGTCGAACGGATGAAAAAACAGTATAAGCGCAATAGCCGGTTTGAAGAAAATGGTGCGTTATTTCGGATCGAGGTCGCTTTATTAAAAGATATCGCAACCATTACGCTTGATACAAGCGGCCAAGGACTTCATAAGCGGGGCTATCGGGCGGATCAGGGTGAAGCTCCCTTAAAGGAAACGCTCGCGGCCGCTTTAGTTCAATTAACAAATTGGAAACCGGAATTTCCATTTGTTGATCCGTTTTGCGGTTCTGGGACCATCCCGATTGAGGCAGCGATGATTGGTCAAAATATTGCACCAGGATTTAACCGCGATTTCGTTTCAGAAGCGTGGGATTGGATACCAGTCCAAGTTTGGGATGATGTCCGAAATGAAGCCGAAAGTCTTGCCAACTATGATCAAGAACTTGACATAACAGGAACGGACATCGACCACCGAATGGTGAAAATGGCTCAGGAAAATGCGTTTGAAGCAGGGTTTGGAGGAATCATTCAGTTTAAACAAATGCGCGTTCAGGACTTCTCAACGGCAAAGCAATATGGCGTTATTGTGGGAAACCCGCCGTATGGTGAAAGGCTTGGTGAGAAAGACGCGGTCGAGCAAATGTATCATGAGATGGGGAAAACATTTGGCCGATTGGATACATGGTCGATCTACATGCTGACATCAAATGAAAATTTTGAACAATTATATGGGAAGCCGGCAACAAAGAAAAGAAAGTTGTTTAATGGATTTATTCGTACGGATTATTATCAGTACTGGGGTAAAAGGCCACCACGTATCAGTGTGGAAGAAAATTTGGAGTAATTGATTTGAAACGTTGTGCATTCTTTGCCAACGTTTTTTTTCAAGAAATGGCTTTTTGAATGAGAAATATATAATCGTAATTATTCTTATTTACATTTTGCTGTCCTTTCTTATATAATGAATGAGTTAAATCGTATTTATTACGATTTTTCAATATGTCTAAAAAAAACAGTATTAACGAAGAATATGCAAATTAGTATCTAGGAGGGGTTACAATGAAATTTCGTTTTATATATATTCTATCCCTGATCGGGTTATTATGGTTTTTATCTGGATGTGCTTCATCTTCTGCACCAACGCCAGCGGAGGGGAAGAAAATTAACATTGTTGCCGCCGAAAATTTCTATGGAGAGGTTGCTAAAACGGTTGGAGGAGACAATGTTAATGTTCGTTCCATTTTAAATGAGCGCATCATGGATCCGGAAGATTTTTCGCCCACACCGCAAGATGCGCGGGAAGTCGCAGGGGCGTCGATCGTCATTTATAATGGAATCGGATATGATGCCTGGATGGAAAAACTCCTATCTGCCTCAAAAGAAAACAATCGACGAGAAATAGCCGTAGCAACGGATTTGCTCAAATTGAACAAAGGAGATAACCCGCATGTTTGGTATAATCTTGAGATGATGCGAAAGTTAGCTTTATCATTGGCCGATGAGTTAGCAAAAATGGATCCGCAAAATGCTCAGACTTATCAGCAAAATGCCCAAAACTATGTGAAAAAGCTTGATGCATTAATCGGAAAAGAAACAGCTCTTATTCAGTCTGCACCAATTCCAATTGAAACAACGGAAACCATTTTTGAATATATGGCTAAGAAATTAAATTTTGCCGTGCAAACACCTGGTTTTGCACAAGCAATATTTAATGGGGTCGATCCTACCCCTGGGGAGCTTATTTCAATTGAAAAAAATATAAAAAACAAAAAGATTAAACTTTTGATTTATAACAAGAATACAAAAAGCCAAGAGGTTGATCGGTTGACTCGCCTAGCAAAAGAAAATGGAGTCCCAATTGTTTCGGTTACTGAACAAAAACCAGCTAATACAACGTACATTTCATGGATGACAGATGTACTAAATAAATTGGAGGAGGCATTAAATGGTAACTGATGTTCTTTCAAAAGCCGAGAAAAGCAAAAAAATCGAGAAGAAAACAAATAAGGAAAAATGTACGATCGACTTGTCCCATGTTACGGTCTCGTTCGGACACAAAATCATTCATCGCGATCTAACCTTTTCCGTTGCTGAGGGAGAACTACTTGGAATAATCGGTCCGAATGGAGCAGGAAAAACTACCTTGCTTCGGATGCTGTTGGGGTTGTTAAAACCGGAGAAAGGCTCTATCACAATCTGCGGGAAAGAAGTAAGGGGCAGGGGATCTTCCTTGCTTGGTTATGTGCCCCAATCCCGACTGATCGATCCTGAAATGCCGCTTGAAGCATGGGATTTTGTCAGCTTTGGTCTAAACAAAGATTTCCTCCGCCCATGGTTAACGAAAAATGAGCGTGCGCAGATTAAGGAAATCTTTCGTTTGGTAGGAGCAGAGGCATATATGCACAAATCAATTGGTCTTCTTTCAGGCGGAGAAAGGCAACGTCTGTTTTTGGCTCAAGCACTATTATCAAATCCGAAATGTTTGCTTTTAGATGAGCCGACGGCTGCACTTGATCCTGGTTCCCAGGAAAGGATAGTGGAATTAGTGGATCATGTACGCCGGCAGCTGGGGATTACCGTTAGTTTTATCAGCCATGATATTAATTTAATCGCCCGATATGCAGACCGCATTTTGTACTTGGCTAATGGAGAATACGCAATTGGCACCCGTGATGAAGTCATGACCACAGAAGTGTTAACACGTTTATATCGAATGCCAACGGAAGTGATCCGATCTGAAGGCAAAATTCTTGTGTCAACAGCAGCTTCAAAGGATCACGCTTCGATTTGTGTGCATCCCGATTCTGACATGTTTGAAAGGAAATGAGCAAGTATGGAGATATTTTCTTTTCCATTTATGCAAAATGCATTTATTGCAGGAACATTTGTGGCCATTCTCGCTGGAACAATCGGCGTATTTGTCGTAGCAAGAAATCTTTCGTTTATCGCGCAAACTTTTTCGGAAATTGGTTTTGCCGGAGCCTCTTTGTCCATTTTTATGGGCTGGGATCCGATGGTTGGCTTATTGGCATTTACGACTGGGAGTGCTCTCGCAGTTTCCCAGTTAGGGTTAAAAAACTTTCAGCGAGAAGTTGCAATTGGTGTTGTTTTCAGTTTTTTTATGGGCTTAGGCCTCTTATTTCTATCTCTTTCGACAAGACAATCCAATTCAGCGGTCAGTCTGTTATTTGGCAGCATCTTAGGTATCAGCCGTAGCCAAGTTTGGATTTTGCTCATTTTGTCGCTGATCGTCCTGCTATTTTTGTTTCTAGGGTATCGACTGCTCGTTATCGATACTTTTGATCCAATCGGAGCAGAGGCAAGAGGGTTACCGGTAAGAGGAATTTCTTTGGGTTTTCTATTGATTTTATCACTTGCCGTTGCTGGTACAATCCAAATAGTTGGCGCATTGCTCGTATTTGCTTTAATGATCACCCCGGCAGCGGCTGCTCGACATTTAACACACCGGCTGCCGCTGATGATTTTCCTATCGGCATTTCTTTCAGTTGCCGGGGTCTGGCTTGGCCTTTTCCTAAGTTATGTTGCAAACTGGCCTGTTACCTTTTTTATAACCTTGATCGAGACGATCTTTTACTTTGCTGCATTCAGCTGGCAAAAATATCGCTTTTTACTGCCTTTCGCAAAGAAAAACCATTAATCAACGAAAAGATTCAAAGTCATGAATATTATGATCGCGAGAATTGTTTTGGAGGGATTTTGTGCAAAATCGACTGCCGTTTACCGTTTCAAAAAAAGAATCATTTTATGATAAATTAAGCGAATGGGTTGGCGATTTGTTTTACGATGTATTGCCAACGGCTGGATTTGAAGAAAGAGATGAACAAATTTATATGGCTTTTCAGCTTGAAAAAGCCTTTAAAGAGAAAAAAATAATGTTTGCCGAAGCAGGCGTCGGAACAGGGAAGACGATCGCTTATTTGCTTTATGCTATTATGTACGCTCGTTATACTAATCAGCCGGCAATCATTGCATGTGCCGACGAGACACTGATTGAGCAATTGGTGAAAAAGGAAGGGGATATTGCCAAACTGGAGAAAATATTGGGTCTTGAGATCGATGCACGGCTGGCAAAATCCAGGGAG
>JAKACS010000386.1 GCA_021821235.1 Bacillota bacterium | reverse complement strand
TGCTTTGTCATACAAATAAACACCTTTGCCATAATCAACCACTGGATAGACTTCATCAAGCATCGGTTTTATTAAAAAAGATCGGCTCATCCCTACAACCCGCCTTGTAAAAAAATATGATTCATACAGTAAAGTGTATGTGCCAAAAGATTGTACCTTTCATTTTTAAGGTAATAAAAAATAGACACGTATTCGTGTCTATTGTTCATTTTGCTCAATCATGATTTTCGCCGTTGTTCCTTCTGCTGAGACGATTGCTCTCCCGCCAAAAGGAATTGTCGCGATCGGCTGTATATGCCCAAAATTCACATTGGCAATTACCGGGATTCCGGCCAATTCACGTTTATCTGCAATCATTTTTCGAATTGCCGCTTCCGTTACATTTGAAGCTTTTTGAAAACGTCCAAGCAATACTCCTTTAATTCCTGAAGCATCTGGCAAATGAAGCAATGACTGCAAATCACGATCAAATGTATGGATATGTGATTCTTCATCATCTTCAATAAACAAAATTGAATTTTTTAGCGAAGGCATAAATTCAGTACCCTGCAGCAAATTGAACGTACACAAATTTCCGCCAACCAAACGCCCCTCTGCCTTTCCTTGCTGAATAACAACCGGACCATCATTTTTGAAAAAAGTCCTGGCTTCCTGTTCCAAGTACCATGGATCGTCGCTCCATTCATCAGAAGGCATTAATTCGTACGGGGCATCATTTGTTACCGCCTCAATAAATGATTGCAATGAATAATCAAAACCGTGTTTCATTCCAAAACTGGAAAAGTGCGGGCCATAGTAGGTAATTAACCCGGCCTTTTTATACATTGCTCCCTGTAGTGCCGTAATATCGCTATAGCCGCAAAACACTTTTGGGTTAGCCGCGATTAGTTCATAATCGATGTATTTTAACAGCTGGTTGGCATGATAGCCGCCAAGCACGGTTAAAATGTCTTTCACTTTCGGTTCAGCAAAAGCTTCATGAAGATCTTCAAGCCGGTTTTCAATCGAAGTACTGAAAAACTCATCATGTTCGGATGTATTCTTTGCAAATGTTACGTTAAAACCTAACTGCTGTAATCGCTCTTTGGCGATTTCAATTTGTTTCCCTTTTACAACAGCCATACTTGTTGACGGGGCAATAATCCGGATTTCATCTCCTGGCGCTAATCGTTTCGGCAGCATCAAAACCATCTCTCCCTCTTATTCTTCTAGTCTATTGTAACAGAATGATTGGAAAAAAGGACGTGCAGCCGATGTGGCTTTAATCGATTAGAACAATAGCTTCAAGGTTCGGCAAACGACGTGCGCTACCCGTTAAAGCAATACTATAAGCGTGGTCAGCGAGAAATTTCATCTTTGGAAGCGGCAGAACAATTTCTTTCCCTCCTGTAGCTCGGGCTTCAAGATCAACCGTCATTGGCGTTATCCCGAGGTAATAAGTAGCAGCCGCAAAGTGCAGCTTCGGAAAGACAACATCCCTGGCTTTGACCGCAATATCAAGTGCCGACGTATCAAAAGCCAAATGCAAAAAGCGAATTTTAGCCTCACCAATGGGCACATCCACACTATTTTCAAAAGAAAGAATTTCCATACAATCAGCTTTTCCTGCTATCGCGATGGTATAAGACAAAGACAGATGCTTGATTTGCAATCGCTTGCTCACAAGAGACTTCTCTTTTTCTCCAGCAGGATAGACAGCGATTTGGTAAGTACCCGAGGGGATCCGAAAAAAGCCAACAGCTGTTTTATAGGCAAAATTGCTCAAGTTTACTTGACCATTTAAATAAATATCGAGATTGCCAACATCATAAGCAGCATGCAAAAAACGGATTGCTGCTTCCTGTTTTTCAGCCTTTGAACTGAGCCGTTCTGTATCAACCATACGCTTCCCCTCCTTGTTGCTCTTCTTTTCCTATATATCGCAACTACTGGCGATTTATTCATTATTTCTTCGCAGTCCGTTTTGTCTTGACTTGATTCAAGGAAACGACAATAATCAGGATAGTATGTTGTCCGAAGAGGTGTATAGCAGCATGGATTTGCCAAAAGATTTTACATTAAAATTCCAGCACTTGCTTCAGCAGGAGGCAGAGCCGTTCTTTCGTACGTATGATGATGAGAAAAAAAGCGGGATGCGAATCAATCCATTAAAAATAACCGAGCAAAAATGGCTCGACGTCTCTCCGTTTTCCCTTGAAAAAATCCCGTTTGTAAAAAACGGATTTTACTATGATGCTGCAAAAGATCAACCGGGAAAACACCCGTATCATGCCGCTGGCTTGTATTATATTCAAGAACCAAGTGCAATGTTTGTTGCCGAACAGCTGGCACCACAACCGGGTGATAAAGTTCTTGATTTATGTGCAGCGCCCGGTGGGAAGACAACCCAGCTTGCAGGAATGATGAACCAGGAAGGTTTTCTGCTTGCAAATGAAATACATCCAAAGCGAGCGAAAGCTTTATCGGAAAATATTGAAAGGCTTGGGATTGCCAACTGCCTTGTCAGCAATGAGACACCTGAGAGGCTCGCTGCTCATTTTTCAGGCTATTTTGATAAAATTCTTGTCGACGCCCCCTGTTCTGGCGAAGGTATGTTCCGTAAAGACCCGGAAGCAGTTCATTATTGGAGCAATGAGCACGTCGCTGCATGTGCATTGCAGCAAAGAAATATTTTGGACTCAGCCTATCAAATGCTGGGTGAAGGCGGAACCTTAGTCTATTCCACTTGTACATTTTCCCCTGAAGAGAACGAGCAGACAGTGGAAGCCTTTTTGCAAAAATACCCAGATTTGCAACTGCTCTCAATTCAAAAACCAGGCGGGGTTCAGAATGGAAAACCTGAATGGGCGCGTGTACATAATCCTGAATTTTTTAAAACCGCTCGTCTTTGGCCGCATCACCTGAAGGGCGAGGGACATTTTGTCGCTAAATTTAAAAAGAATGCTACCGGCAAGACGGCAAAAATAAAGAATGCTGTTTCAACCATTGCCAAATCGCAACTGAAAGATTTTCACACATTTATGGAAAAAACAATCCGTATGAAGCATTTTACTGACCTTTTCCTTTTTCATCAGCAGCTCTTCACCCTTTCTGAAGACTTTCCGTCTTTTCACGGTCTAAAGGTGCTGCGTGCTGGTCTTCATCTCGGTGAATTAAAAAAGAACCGTTTTGAACCGAATCATGCCTTGGCGATGGCTTTACAGCAGCAAGATGTTTATCACATTTATCCTTTATCTACTATTGAACCGGAATGGCTCCAGTTTTTAAAAGGGGAAACAATTGCTTCGGGAGAAGACCGTGGATGGGTTTTGCTCACGATTGATGGCTACCCACTTGGCTGGGGAAAAGAAGTAAAAGGTATGATAAAGAATTTTTACCCAAAAGGTCTGCGGATTCAACGAGCATAAAATAAGGTGCCAGTCTCGGCACCTTATTTTATTGGAACAAGCAGCGTAAACGCGATATCGTCCTTTTTCAAATCAAACTTATTCACTTTCACCTTTGCATTGCTCTTTAGCTTGAACTGATCCATATTCATATAAATCAATTTATCGTTTGGCCTGATCACCACACCTTTTGGAAGCTTATAGTTTTCGCTGATAAATTGTAAAACATATGCAACAGGCAAATTCAGGTTTCCAATCGAAATCGAATTTTGTCTTAAAACTAAATCGCCATTTTTCAGTGCCTCAGGCTCAAATGTTAGTTTCATATTCAACTGTTCACTAAAAAACGGAAGAGTTCCGTACAGTTCCACCTCATCTGCCAGCTTGATTTGATAATCGATCGGAGCACCAGCTGCTTGTTTTTTCAAATAATAGTTGATCAGCTTATTTAAATCCGCTTTATTGGATTGAATGTAAAACGAAACATTTTCTCCTGCCTGTTTCTTTTGCAAAGGTATTTTAGTTCGATTGGTTCCTGGCGCCAGTATTAAAAATAAAAGTATTAGTACAATCAGAAGGTCTACTCCTAATAAAAGAAAAAATCCCTTCTTCCATTTATTTTTCATCACCACTGTTAATTCCCCTCTTTGATTACCATATACGATCTTTTTTCAAGATCTGGTATTGCACGTTCTTCAAGTGACTCATGCAGCCTTTGTGCAATCAGCTTATATCCTTTATCATTTGGATGAAAGTTATCTTTATATAAAAGATTTTCGGTTGTTTTCATAAATAAATCTTCAATGGAAACAAAGTATGCATTTGGATAATTCGCAATAACCGTTTGACCCGCTTTATTCCAATCGTCGACAATTTGATTCATTTCTTCAACATTTGAAAACCATTTTTCAAATGGATTGTAAAGGCCAACCAAGACAATGGATGCATGAGGATTTTTTTCGAGAATGATACCGAAAATCCTAGTTAAATGACTGATATAAACTTCTTTTTCTTTTG
>JAKACS010000385.1 GCA_021821235.1 Bacillota bacterium | reverse complement strand
CAATTGATTCTTTTGGAATTTGGAAGGATGCACCATAGTCTCTTTTAAATTGTAAGGAAAAATCTTTAGCAATTTTGTCCTTCAAAGAATCGTCCATAGCTTGATAAAAATTAGAAATATTTCCTAGGGTTAAATCGTTAACTAACACCCATAAAGGGACGTTGCCGTGAACAGTCAAATAATGCTTAATAGAATTATTGTTTTTTTCCGATGATTTTTGCTTTATTTTATTTGATATGATAGCTATAAGATTTAATACTTGATTTAAGTTTGAGCTTGAGTAATTTTTAAAAAGAAGGTAAGCGTGAGGTTCCTTAAACTTTTCGCTAAACCTATAGGAAATCTTGGATTTCATACTGTTTTCGAAGATCAATAAATATTTTAAGAATAAATTTCTTAACTCCCGGTCAAATGTAAAGAGATTATAAATTTCCTCGATTGTGGTATTCTGAATATAGGTTTCTGGTGATATAGGTTGTCCATTATGATTCTTCATTAAAAATAAATCTTTATATCCATTTATGACATTGTAGTAATTTTCTCTTTCGAATATACGCATAGCAGTGGCCCCGTTGCTGATGGTTAAACCCCTGCCCCGCAAAATGGATATTTGCTGGCGATGCGTTTGGAATGGCTTCATTACTTTTCACCCCATAAAAATAGCCCAGTCCTCGGAAGGAACATGAGCCTGATCACTAAGATCATTATATTATATGCAATAATTGCTGTCAATAAACCTGAATGATAAACAATTTACAAAATTAGGGTTTGAATTTATTGAGGTGGGATGCATTACTAGGTGCCTGGCTTTTGTTGTTGTACCTTTCGATGATTCTTTTGATTCCACGGCTGCTTTGATATTCTCGGTAAAAGCCGGATTGACGTCTTTTGTGCTAACAACCATACGATTTCGATTGCGATGCTCAAAGAACTAAATGTGAGCAAAGGAGGAATTATGAAAAAGAAAAAGAGATGGAAAGTGATTGGGTATAGTTTGCTTGGTTTTGTAGTAGTGGCAGCTGCTACGCTTTGGTTTGAATACCGCCAGCTTCAGCCCAAAAACCACTTTCAATCAGTACCTGTTGTTTCAACGGTGAAGAATGCATCAGATGGAAAATCGAAGCCGAAAAGTACGGTGAGTGCTCCTGCTTTTAACATTTTGATTATGGGGTCAGACGCGAGACCTGGCCAGAAAATTGGCCACTCGGATACCATGATGCTCATGCATGTCGATTTAGGGAAAAATCAAATTAATGCGGTAAGTATCCCTCGTGACACGAGAGTTCATCTAAATGGTTACGGGTATACGAAATTGACAAGCGTTCAATATATTTTACAAGCCGATAAAGGACCGAAGCAAGGAATTGAAGAAGCTGTTAATGCGATTAGTGAATTTACTGGGGTACCGATTAATTATTATGTGGAAACGAACTTTGAGGGACTTAAGTCGATGATCGATGCACTCGGCGGAATCCAAATGAATGTACCTACTACTGAAAAAATCGGAAACAAAGTGATCAATCCAGGCAGTTATTTTTTCAACGGTGATATGGTGCTGGCTCTTGCCCGCGAACGCCACTCGCTTGCCAATGGAGATTATGGGCGGCAGCAAATGCAATTAGAGGCTTTAAAAGGCATTGCCAAGGAAGCGTTAAGTCCAGGTAATATTCCGAAACTGCCTTCTTTGGTCAATTCCATTTCAAAATATATGATCGCCACCAACATGACTACATCCGACATGGTTAGTCTTGGTCTGGCTGCAAAGGACATCGACCCGAACAAACAGTTGCATTATGAACAGCTCAAAGGAGTTGGCAAAACCATGTACGACGACATCCTGCAGGCCAACAATTCTCAAATTGTCATCGACCCGGAACAACTAAAAACAACGATCAACAAATATTTCGAAAGCTGATTTTGCGTTAACTCCACAATCTATTTCAGCATTAACCGATTTTTGTCGAATAAAAGTTAATCAAACGTTTGATGAAATGACGGTCAGGATTGAGAATAGAAGGATTCATTCTGCGAGATTTGTCGGATGACAGTTGTCTTTGAAGAAGATAATTAAGGGTCGATTCATTGGCTGTTCAAAGCACCGCGCGAAATTTAGCGCGCGGTGCTTCATTGCGTGGAGAAAGGTCAATCCATCATCTCAAGAATCATAACTTTCTTCAATTTCCGTTTGGCGTTGCTTCGCCACTGTTTAACGGCTGAAGCGGTGACATGCTCCCGTTTGGCAATTTCATTGACTGAAAAATCGTTTATGGATGTGTAAAGCACCCATTTCATTTCTTTATCGGTTAAATCAGCGCAGATTGATTGGAGGAATTCTGCTTCTAATTGCGGTTCTGCGTGCTTGTCCTGAATGGTGTCCCAATAGACTTCATCGGGATAGACAGATCGCTCTTCTTGTTTTCTCGCCTTTGTTAGTTCTGTCATGATTCTTCCCTTAATATAAGAAAAGGCATAACTGCTGAAGTTGCCTTTTACCTCGTCGAAGTTCTTGTAGGCATCCCACAAGGCAATTAATCCGGTTTGAAAAAATTCATCCCTGTTTTTATAAATATGCAAACGGGTGATGATTTTGTAAATCATCGGGGCGTACTGTTCAGCAATCGGATCAAAAATTTTTTCTTCCACTTGCGTATCCCTTCAGGATAGCGCGCTACCAATGTATTCCCGGGTAGTTTTAAGATAGCGCGAATCCATCCTGACAGCGAACGAGCATTTTTCAATTTTGATGCCAAAAAAAGCCCATTTTATCAAAAATGGAGAACATTTTTGATAAAATGGACGCAAAATTCCTGTGTTTTTTTACATTTGGCACAGATTTCAGAAACACGGAAACGGTTCTTGTGGAACAACAAAGCAGCTTCCATCCGTAAAGTTCAGACGAATCCTGTCTATTTGATGGTGATGAAAGAAGACAAAAATCATGGTAAAATAAATGGAAAAAATGGTGGTGAATTTTATGGTTGGCTGTGAGCATTGTGAGAGTAAGGAAGCAAAAGTTCATTTAAAGCAGGAGAACACTACTTTGCATTTATGTACGAATTGCTATAACGAACTGATGGCGGAGGAACTTGAAGTAGATTTAGATCAGCTGATCGAAACTTTTTCAATAAAGGATGGTCAAGGAGTCAGTCGTACCTTTGAGGTGGAACGACGCATACACCCAGTAGGAATTTATTTGGAAGCAGCAGAAAACCTAGAGTTTGGCTACAAATTCGCTGTTCATGGTGAATTAAACAGTAACCAGCAAGAACTGCTTAACAAATTAATCGAAAAAGTGAGAAAAGGTATCAGAGAGCAACACGTTAAAACAAATGTATTGAATGGACACGCATTTCATACATTGATCAGTGATCAACTCAAAGGTTTCATAGAGTATGATGAAACTTCTGAAGACACCCCACTTGTCATGATTGATGGGAAACCCTTTTCATGGGATGAAGTCGGCAAAATGCTTAAGTCATTCGAAGGTTTTCAGATAAAAATCGAAATGGTTGATATGTCAGATGATTTGGAATGACGATGTGGACGGGTTTAGTGGGTATGAAATGATTAAAGTTCGTTGTTATCGAAAACAATTCAACAGCTTCGGTGATTGAAGGTTTGTATGAAATGATCAACGTTTGTCGTTACCCGAAGAAAAACCGCCGCTCCATCGGCTAATGAGTAAGGTGATTATTTTTTCAACTATTTACTTCAAGGTCAGCCGCTCTATATGCGGCACGGTAGCATTTACAGAGAGAAATGTTTTTATAAAAGGGATGCAGGGTTCGGTTCTCTCGTTCTCCTATCATGTTGGAAGAAAACAGAGAATCGAACACCGGCTTCATTTAGCCGAAATTTTCCCGAAATTTTGGCTCATAATAATCTTTTTTTCACCCTTTTGAAAGATGTCCTGCGAGATGACTTCATAAAACCGTAAAGATTTTAGATAATAATAAAGCCTGGCTGCAGTGTTATTGTCAATATTCGGCATACTTTCTAGTTTTTCAATTTCATTTTCATTCGGTGCGATTTCTACGTTAAACAGGTTTACTTTTTCGTTCTGTAGACATTCTTCCGCATATTAGTTTTAATCGGAGTCATTACAGTGGTCATTACGATCGTCTCTAATAGAAAAAAGTAACCGTCCTGCCCCCGACCAAGGAATAGGATGGTTACTTTTTTTGGACACCACTATTTTCATAGTCAGCAGCTCTTCTTGCGACGTGTAGGTTGCTGCTTGACTGGGCGTTCGCATCGTCCAGTCTTTTTATTATTTCTCCACTATCACTAGTGTTGCACTAATTGAATCTTAATATTAAAAAGACTCACAATCTTCGCTAATCTTATTTCGCGCAAAGAAAAAGTCCTTTATAATGGATAAGTTAGGTGGTAATCCGTCCAAATCCACTA
>JAKACS010000384.1 GCA_021821235.1 Bacillota bacterium | reverse complement strand
ATAAAAACAGGAAAAAGCGACTGTACTTGAATCGAAATGCCCAGCAGTCTGCTTAAAAGCAAAATGACAGCGAAAATTGCTGACCATTCCATCAGTGAAACAAGAACAAGCTTTTTGCCGACTGAAAACGTGATCAAATTTTGTTCTTCTTTTTTGCTTTTTATCCAATGAACGAAAATAAAAACAGGCAAATAGAGACTGATCCCAATAACAGCAAAATATAGCCACTTTTCTTCAATAAACAGTGGAAATCGACGATAGAAAAGAACAACTATCCAAGAAAAAAGCGAGATCCCGGTTAAATAAAACAATGATACAGAGGCAATCCCACCAACCAGTCTCTTTTTATCCGGATCATATGTATGATAAAAGTATGTACGAAGCATTGCCCCGATTAAGCCGCCAAAGCCAATAAGATTTGAAAATGAATTTGCGATAAAAGAATACTCCAATAGTTCTTTTTTGGGAACGCGAAAACCCAAAATTTTCACTAAAATAATGTCATAGAAAAACATTGGAAATACTGCGACAAGCGTAATAAATAAAATGATTACCAATGTTCCTGGTTGTAAGTTGTTTAGCTCTTGATTGAGTAAATGAACATTTAATCCACGGGCAAATTTCCTCATCTCGAAAATGGCAAGGATTAATAAAAAAAGTGGGAAAACAAACTTTACTATCGTAAAAATTCTTTCTTTTTTTATCCCCAACAATATAACCACCTAAATTTTCTTTACTGTTTTAAATATAATCTTTTCCACAGCAAAAACAAAGAAAATATTTTTTCGAATCTTTGTTAAAAACTTTACTAGTGTTGACAGAATTAAACCAATTCAACCATAGGACCACCGAATTCCGTGTGACTTTCCTGAGTAGCAATACATACTGGTTAACCAGCTGTGTTACACACTCGAATTGCAATCATTCACTTTTATTGATCGTTTTTTTATATAACAGCAAATCTATTTTATTTGTTTTTTATAGTACAGATCTTTTAATTAAAATCGTTCGTTCATAAAAATTCCACATAAAACCCATTATGTTCAACAATTCACAATATGTTAACAAATACAATCTTTCAACGTTATATTTCCTGTTATACTTTAAGTGTGCAATAAACAAAAATCTGTTATATAAGTTCAATGATTATTCGAGGTGAAGAAGAATGGAACAATGGTTTGGATTTGAGAAAGGTGCTTGGACGAGAGAAGTGAATGTACGGGACTTTATTTTGAAAAATCACACGGAATATGTCGGTGATGAATCCTTTTTAACTCCAGCAACGGATGATACAAACAGACTTTGGGAGCAAGTGATGGAGTTGGCAAAACAGGAACGGGAAAATGGCGGCGTGTTGGATATGGATACAGAAACCGTCTCTACGATTACATCCCATGGACCTGGATATTTGAACAAACAGCTTGAAAAAGTGGTTGGCTTTCAAACAGATCAACCTTTTAAGCGGTCGCTCCAGCCTTTCGGCGGTATCCGGATGGCAAAACAATCATGCGAAGCATACGGCTATACTTTAAATTCAGAGATTGAAAGAATTTTTACCGAATACAGAAAAACGCATAACCAAGGGGTATTCGATGCCTATACGGATGAAATGAAACTGGCGAGAAAAGCCGCAATCATTACCGGCCTTCCTGATGCCTATGGGCGCGGCCGGATCATCGGAGACTACCGCAGAGTAGCATTATACGGTGTCGATTTCCTAATTAATGAAAGAAAAAAAGATCTGCAAAATACAAGTGCGATCATGACGGAAGAGAATATGCGGCTCCGGGAAGAAATTTCTGAACAGATCCGCGCTTTAAAAGAATTAAAAGCACTGGCAAAGGGATACGGGTATGACATTTCCATGCCGGCAAGCAATGCGGCTGAAGCGTTCCAATGGCTCTACTTTGGCTATTTGGCAGCAATTAAAGAACAAAATGGCGCTGCAATGAGCCTTGGACGTGTCTCTACTTTCCTTGACATTTACATTGAACGCGATTTAAAGCAAGGATTTTTAACTGAGCAAGAAACCCAAGAGCTTGTCGATCACTTCGTAATGAAGCTCCGCTTAGTAAAATTTGCACGCACTCCGGATTACAATGAACTTTTCAGCGGTGATCCAACATGGGTAACGGAATCGATCGGCGGAATGGCAATGGACGGCCGGTCACTTGTCACGAAAAACTCTTTCCGCTTCTTGCATACATTAGACAATTTAGGACCTGCGCCTGAACCAAACTTAACGATTTTATGGTCTAAACAGCTTCCTGAGAATTTCAAGAAATATGCGGCGAAAATGTCGATTAAATCCAGTGCAATTCAATACGAAAACGATGAAATTATGCGGCCGGAGTATGGTGATGATTACGGGATTGCCTGCTGTGTTTCGGCGATGGAAATCGGCAAACAAATGCAATTTTTCGGTGCCCGGGCAAATTTAGCGAAAACGCTACTTTATGCGATTAATGGCGGTGTGGATGAAAGATTAAAAATCCAGGTCGGTCCGCAGTATCAGCCGGTAACATCTGAAAGATTGGATTATAAAGAGGTTATGGCAAAATTTGACCAAATGATGGATTGGCTTGCCGGTCTTTATATTAACACATTAAACATCATCCATTATATGCATGACAAATACAGCTATGAGCGATTAGAGATGGCTCTTCACGACACAACTATACTGCGAACGATGGCAACTGGAATTGCCGGTTTAAGTGTTGCAGCCGATTCATTAAGTGCAATTAAATATGCAACCGTTAAAGCAATACGTGATGAAAACGGAATAGCGGTTGATTTTGAAACAAGTGGAGACTTTCCTAAATACGGAAACAATGATGACCGTGTAGATAGCATTGCTGTTGATATCGTTGAGCGCTTTATGAAAAAACTGCGCAAACATCAAACGTATCGTGATTCATTGCACACGATGTCGATCTTAACGATTACTTCCAATGTCGTCTATGGCAAAAAAACCGGTAATACGCCAGACGGACGCCGCGCGGGAGAACCGTTTGCCCCTGGTGCAAATCCGGTGCATGGCCGTGATACAAAAGGAACACTTGCTTCCCTTTCATCCGTCGCCAAACTGCCATACAGCTACGCGATGGATGGCATTTCCAACACGTTCTCCATTGTACCGAAAGCATTGGGGAGAGAAGAAGAAACGAGAGTCCAAAACCTTGTTTCCATCTTGGACGGCTATGCAGTAAAATCCGGCCATCATTTAAACGTGAACGTCTTTAATAAAGAAACACTGCTTGATGCAATGGAGCATCCTGAGCTATATCCACAATTAACAATCCGGGTTTCCGGCTATGCAGTGAACTTTATTAAATTAACAAAAGAACAGCAATTGGACGTAATTAACCGCACTTTCCACGAATCATTATAAAAAGGAAAACGGCAGATCTGGGCTCCCATTTAGTAGGGAGCCCTGCCTTGTAAATGAAAGGGGAACACCAAAATGTTCGGAAAAATTCACTCGATCGAAACGTTCGGAACTGTCGACGGCCCAGGAATTCGTTATGTTATTTTTACCCAGGGCTGCCTGCTGCGCTGTCAGTTTTGCCATAATGCCGATACTTGGGAGATTGGCAGCGGGCAAGAAATGAACGTTCACGAAATCATTAACGATTTAATGGACTATCTCCCTTTCATTCAGGCTTCCGGCGGCGGTATAACGGTAAGTGGCGGTGAACCGCTTCTTCAGCTCCCCTTCTTGCTTGAACTGTTTAAAGAATGTAAAAAAAGGGGGATCCACACAGCCATTGACTCCTCTGGAGGATGTTTTTCGAAAGCAAAGCATTTCCAAGACATGTTGGAGGAAGTATTAACGTACACGGATTTAATTTTACTTGACCTCAAACATATCGACAGTAAAAAGCATATCAAATTAACCGGTATGGCCAACGAGCATATTTTAGAATTTGCCAAATTTTTATCAGACCGGAGGGTGCCAGTCTGGATCCGCCATGTACTTGTTCCAACTGTTACAGACAACCGTGAGGACTTACAAAAGCTCGGTGAATTTATCGGAACACTAACGAATGTCCAAAAAATCGAAATCCTCCCCTACCATAAACTTGGTGTCTATAAATGGGAGAACCTTGGGTATGAATATCCACTTAAGGGTATTGAACCGCCTTCAGAAAAACAAGTAGCAGAAGCCTACGTGCTGCTTTCATGTCATTTGCATCGATTCCAGAGCTGAAAAAGTGTAATCAGTTTTCCCTTAAAACTCTGATAATTTCACAGAGTTTTTTCTTTTTTCACCATTTCTGCACATTTTTTTGATAAATTTAAGCATGGTTTATGTTTCTTCATTGAAAAATGGAATGAAAGGGGGCAGTAGAATGTATGCGATTTTAAGTTCGATCAGCAATTTTTTAAGTGCACCTTTTTTGGCAATCATA
>JAKACS010000383.1 GCA_021821235.1 Bacillota bacterium | reverse complement strand
TTCGAGTTGGCTTCCATTAGCAACATATGGTACCATCGTTGAAGAATAGGAAGTGATGAGCATGATAAAAATCGAAATACCGAACCCAGATGTTGTCTTAACAAAACAAAAACAGTCAGATGAAAAAGTGGAAGAAGGAATCAGCAAATACGGCTTTACCGATTATCACCGCGTTCCTCGTGACAAGGGTGGAATCCTCTTGTTTTTTAACAAGGATGATGAACTTCTATTTGTCGGAAAGGCACGAAAGTTGCGGCAACGCCTCAAAAAACATTTTGAAGATACTGTTTCACCACTAAAAACACATCGGGATGAAGTGGATAAAATTTCAGTTTCGATTGTTGAAGATCCCATGGAACGGGAAATATACGAAACTTATATCATCAACAAATGGAAAGCAAAATACAATATCGACAAAGTGTTTTACAAATAACCTTGCAAAAAGCTTATTCATCAAATGAATAGGCTTTTTTGCTGTCTATTTTTTGTTTTTCGAAAATGCAGGACATTCGAATTATTCTCCGAAAATATACTATATAAATTTTTCAAGCGGAGGTGAGGGAAATGTTAAAGCAAGAGAAAAGCTGGGTTTTATACGATTGGGCCAATTCTGCCTATCCTTTGCTCATCACGACAGCTGTTTTTCCATTGTATTTCAAGGCTGCAGCAGCCGAAGCAGCGATCCCCGGATCCACTTCAACCGCATATTGGGGGTACGCGAATTTGTGCCAAGCGATCAATGGACCCTCCTTCTGTTCTTTTATGTACTGACGATTATCGGTTTTTAAGCCGCTCCTATTTTGCCAAACTTGCACCAAAAGAATCTGCCAATGAGTTTTTTGGTTTTTACCATATTTTTTATAAAACAAACACAGGGGTATTCAGCCTAATCTTTCTGTTTATCATCGGCGGAATTTTGCTTTGGAGAGTACCGATTGTCAAAAAAAATTAGCGCAAGAAAAGAATAAAAGCGCGTTTTGAGGAATATAGATTTAAGGATGAGCCAGAAGCTTCATAAATAAATCGACGCGATAAACGGTCACAAAAAATCCCTATTCACTTTTTCGAATAGGGATTTTATCCATTATTTTAAGAAATTTTCTTTAACTCCTCTGTTAAGCGGAGAAATTGCTCCTTATTTCTGGTTTTTAGTGACTGGTCGATTTCCTTCAGAATTTCATTCCTTCGAAAATCAAGCAGGGCATTCTTTAACACCATTTCAGCAAGCAGAGAATCCTGGTTTTCTTCCGGATGTTGTGTTGAATTCACTAAATTCTTTTCCATTGGAAATCAACTCCTTGAGCTTTTTTCTATTATACAAACAATTTTTTTATTTTTCAAATACTTTTATTTGAAAATTTATTACTTTTTTTATCATAAAAAATAATACAACTGGAATAACCCACAAAAATTAGTTCTGTTTTGGGCGGTATAAGCACTTTTTTTCGCTGGTCACATATTACTAAATTAGAATGAACCATCAAGATGGAGGGGACAAAAATATGACGTATATGTGGATTGCAGTCATAATCGTTGTCATTCTCTATACATTGTATCTAATCTGGTTTAATAAAAAATGGTGTTTGCTCGCCACTGTTTTTAGTGATGAAGAATCCTTTAAACTTGCGGAAATACTAAGGGTAAATGATATTAAGTATTTTACAAAAATGGCCATTGACTGGGGACGACCTCCCGGACAAAGAACAGTGATCGATCATAAGCAAGTTGATTTCTATGTTCACAGTCAAGATCAACACATTGCAAAACAAGCATTGAGCAGACAGATAGAAACAAAGTGACAGCGGGTTGCTAGAATCAAACACCCGCTTTTTGTTTTTGCCAGCTTATAAGCGATAAAATTTCATCGTGTTTTGATGCAGCACACGTGCTGTCTTTTCTTCGGAAAGCATTTTTATTTCGGCGATCGATTTGACCGCCTGCTGCATCATTCCGGGTTGGGTTCTTTTGCCTTTAAACGGCCCTTCAAACGGCCATGGCCCATCTGTTTCCACCATTATTTGTCCGATTGGATACATTTTTGTGATGGTCTGAATTTTGCTTTTATATACGACTTCAGGCGGGACTGAAATAAAATAACCATTTTCGATCATTCTCTCTGTTGTTTTTGCGTCCCCTTTATACCAATGAAAATGGGCATTTGCAAAGGAATATTTTTCAAGAAGATCACAGACTACGGAGGCATCCTCGTAAACTGCGTGAAGCGCGATCGGCATTTTCCACTTTTTTGCCAGTTGGATAAAAACGGCCAGCCCTTCCCGATATTCCTCATATTGCTTAACTGAAACTTTCCCTTCTTTTTTTAAATAATGCGGTAAGCCCACTTCCCCCACCGCTGTCATATTTTCCAAATGTTTCTCAATCCAATCGATTAGATCCTGTTTTTCGGTATCGGATGGCAATGGCTGTTCCGGGTGATAGCCGAACGCTGGTTTTACTTTTTGAAAAATTTTTGATAGTTGAAGATTCCGTCTACACGAATTCAGGTCAGTTGAAACGGTGATTAAAAAATCAAACACTGACGAATCGTTTAAAATCGACTGAATTTCGTCGTTATGATATTGATCTAAGTGGATATGGGCATCAATCAGATTAAACAACTTACTTCACCCCCTCTAATTTCCCATTATTACGCTTAAACGTTCCTCTTTCTGGGTAATGGTTTCAATATCGGTTATGATCGGGAGCATTTTGCCTGTATTTTAAGAATCTAAGAGTTATATTGACCACTCGGCAATATAACTAGAAATATGCTTGAATTTTCAGTTTCTTCCGGTTTGTGGCAAAATAACATGCATGTTACGATGTTAACCGTGCAACATATAAATTTGAAGGGATTGATTTGTTATCAGTTATTTACAACTAAGTTATACGAGTGAAATGGAAAAAGCAATGCATAGTGCTCATAGTGTTGGGTATGAGGTGTATAGCAGGAGCCACGCAGCAAGAATGAAGGTCGAACAGCGGCGGGAGCAGGATTATTTACAAAGCCAGCGGATCTTACTGGACATTTACCGAAAAGCACAACAAGGCTTTTACTACTAACAAACCATCGGAAAACCATCTTTGAATGCTGCAGGGAGATGCTTTTAAAACAAAGCTTATCCCTGTTTTTTTTTAGTTTCTCTATACCCCCTAAATTATCCTCTTTTGACTAAAAAAATTTTTTTGGGGCAAATTACATTCATATCTTTTGTAAGGGGGAAACGAAAGTGTTACAGCCTGGATCATTTGGCTTTCAAGCGATCAATGAGGCAAATGTTTATTATGAATTCTATCCAAACACTTCATCGGAAAAAACAATTGTCCTGCTTCATGGATTTCTTTCTTCTACCTTTACGTTTCGCCATTTGATTCCATTATTGCATCAAGACTATCAAGTTTTGACGATTGACCTTCCTCCATTTGGAAAGAGTGAAAAATCTCGCCGTTTTGTCTATTCATATAAAAATATGGCACAAACCGTCATCAAACTTGTTGAATTTTTTAAACTAAAAAACATCACGCTTATTGGCCACTCAATGGGTGGGCAAATCGTGCTAAATATCCTTCATTTGATGCCGCAGTTCTCAAATGAAGCCATTTTATTGTGCAGTTCTGCTTATTTAAAACGGGCAGCACGTACGTTGATTTTTACAAGCTATCTCCCCTTTTTTCCGTTTTTTGTGAAATATTGGCTTGAGCGGACAGGGGTAAAGAAAAATCTACAGGATTCCTTATTTAATCATGACTTAATTAATGAGGAAATGATTCAAGGATACTTAGAACCTTTTTTATCAAAAAAAATTTTCACTGCTCTCGCTCGTATGGTCCGCCATCGAGAGGGCGACTTGCCGGCAGAAAAACTCCAACAAATTCAAACTCCCTGCCTGTTGATATGGGGCGAACAAGATCGATCCGTCCCGCTTGAGATCGGCAAGCATTTGAAAAACGATCTGACAAATGCTGAACTCGTTGTTTTAAAAGATACTGGCCATGCCATTCCAGAAGAACGGCCAACGGAAATTTATCAGTATATTAATACATTTTTGCAACCCGTTAAAGCGAAATAGTTCAACCTATTTATATGTGTGGCAGCAGTCCCAAAAAGGAGGCTTGCTCATCCTGTTGTATAAAAAGTTTCCAGTTTCCAGCCGTTTTTTAGACATTCTTTTTGCAAAGAACCGTGTAAAAAAAATCATTTAAAAAAAGATGGCCTAGGCCATCTTTTTTTATGCAATAATTTCATCCGTTTCTGTTTTGGACGAATTGATGGATCGTGTGACAAGGCTGACGCCAAAGGTTACAACCAAGTTGATTACAAGGGCTATGATTCCTACGTTTAGATCTTTAATTGATTGCGGAAGACTTGGGAAAAGGGTGCCAATCGTCGTCTGGGTAATCGTCGTATATGCG
>JAKACS010000382.1 GCA_021821235.1 Bacillota bacterium | reverse complement strand
CAGCTTTAGCAAAAACGGAAGAAAATTCATCGTCCTGCTGTCAAATGTTCAAAATGGCGTTGCCTCATTAGGAGCCGTCAACAACCAGATTTATATGATGTTGAGAAGATGACTTGCGAACTACCTCCTTTCAGGTCGTTTGAAGAAGAGCCTTCTGGATAACCGTACAATTAAAAAAAACAGGCACCTTCCCAAAAGGTCGCCTGCTTTTTTTGTATTTACGCTGTTACTGGATTCAACATAACCGACACAAGCCGATCCATGCCGAGTTTGATGTTTTCTGGCGTTGAGTGGCTGAAGTTCAGCCGGAAGGTGTTGAGTCCTTCGCTTTCGCCGACAAAGAACGGTGCGCCAGGTACGAAAGCAACCCCACCTGCGACAGCTGTGTTTAACAAATTGGGTGTATTCAAATTGCCTGTGGCCTCTACCCAAATAAACATACCGCCTTTTGGTTCCCTCCAATTAAAAATACCGGGCTCCAATTTGTTTAAATAATCCCGCATAATCATCATCCGACTGCGATATTGCTCTCTTAGTACTTGGATGTGCCTGTCAAGCGGAAAGTCCCGTAGTAAATAGTATAGTGCCTGCTGATCGATGGAGCTAGAATGCAAGTCAGCCATCTGCTTTGCTTGCGCCATCATTCGCACCACTTCAACCGGACCCGTTACCCAGCCGGTTCTTAATGCAGGGGCGACCGATTTTGAAAACGTGCTCGTATACATTACATGGCTTAGAGGTTTATCAAGCGAGGCGATCGGCTGATAAACTTCGTCTTCCTGGAATTTAATATCTCCATATGGATCGTCTTCCAGAATCATAATATTATAGTGATTGCATAATTCCAAAACGGCTATTCTGCGTTCCAAGCTCCATACCTTCCCGTCTGGGTTAGAGAATGTAGGAATAACATACACAAATTTAGGATGATGTTTTTTTATTTTTTCTTCAAGATCAAGCGGATCCATTCCGTCTTGATCACCATTTACGGCAACAATTTCAGCGCCGTTGAAGCGGAACACTTGCAATGCCGAGAGATAAGTGGGGTTTTCTGTTAATACAACATCTCCCGGTGAGAGCATTACCCTTGAAAATAAGTCAATGGTCTGTTGCGACCCAGTTGTAAGCAAAATGCGACTTGGATCCGACTCAATCCCTTTTCGCGCCATTCTTTCCTGGATCGCTTCTCTGAGTGGGATAAATCCTTCCGTTAACCCGTACTGCAAACAGGATCTTCCGGATGCAAAAACTTTTTCGTAAGCTGTTTTGATCTCATCAAGCGGGAAATTTTCCTCAGACGGAAGTCCGCCTGCAAAGGAAATAACATTTCCTTGCTGAATGACATTTAAAATATCCCTGACTGCTGATGACTTTAAATTATGGGTTTGCTCTGCGAATAAATAATCCATTTTAACCCTTCCTTATTATTGTTCTTACTCCATCTAAAAAAGGAGCTAGTGAAAAATGAATGCACTGGAATAACAAGTAGTATAGCACAAAATGAATAATAAATAACTATAATTTCTGAATATTAATAAATTTTAATCTTCACCATTTAGTTTGAAATGTTTTTCATTTTATATCGTAATGAGTCTCAAGACAAACAAGTACTAAAATCCGAATGCTAGCAAAATCAATAGTAGGGCCCTTATCGTTACCATTTTGCCAAAAAGGGTAAACTATTTGCAAAGTACCGGAGGAGGAAAACGATGCAAAAATTGTTTCGGCGGGAGAACAAATTTTAAAAAAATTTGAAAATGAAAAAGCCCATCAGAACACAAAAGCGATTGACGTAACAAGGAATATTTTCACATGAAAAAAACTGTGGAATTGGATTTAACGCCAAAAATCATTAGTGTGTAGCAGTTTTTAATAAAAAATTAACATTTCTTCGGCATGATAGAAGAGGAAGGAGGGGGAAATAATGAATTTTAAGCTGAGTGAAACGGGTGCATTTCAAACGGAATTTGAATTTGGCCAGCTGAACATTTCCGGAAATTCTGACATTGGCTTTAAGCCGGTGCAATTGATCGTTTCGGCGATTGCCGGATGCAGCGGCGGTGTTTTCAAAAAAATATTGGAGAAAAAAAGAATTGCCTTTAAAGGAATTGAGATCACAGCTGATGTAGAAAGAAATCCGGACGAAGCAAATCGGATCACAAAGATTTCGTTCCACTATCTAGTCGATGGAGAAAATTTGCAGCTTGAACCTCTGCAAAAGTCGCTGGAAGTTGCGTTTAAAAACTGCGCAATGGCCCAATCTGTCAAAGGCACAATTGAAATCAGCGAAACCGTCTCAATCAAAGACCAAGACTAAAAATAGGAACCCACTTTTCGAAGCCGGGTTCCTGTTTTTTTTTAGCTGCTACAAGTGGTTTCCTAAATAAAAATCCTTGTGTGACTGCAACTAAATCGTCTGGTTTTGCAAAAATACATGAAAGGGATTTCGATTCTGCCAGTATGTTATAATGGTTCAAAAAAGCTGGGGAATTGGGGGAAAACCAATGATTCAATCCGTAGACAGGGCACTTCGAATCATTACGTATGTAAGCGAGAAAAAGGAAGGAATGGGGGTAACCGAACTTGCCTTCCTCTTGGGTCTAAATAAAAGTTCGATTTTTAAACTATTAAGCACCCTTGCCGCTCATGGCTTTATTGAGCAGGATCAGGAAACCAAAAAGTACAAATTGGGCTATAAGTACTTGGAATTAAGCTCAATGCTGTTGGAGTCGCTTGACCTAAGAACACAGGCAAAACCCTATTTAAAGGAACTGGAATCTGCGACAAACGAAGTAATTCACCTTGTAGTATACGACCAGGGGGAAGTGGTTTACATCGAAAAGTTGGAAGGAAACGAAACATTAAGAACCCACTCGAAGGTCGGAAAAAGAGCTTCCATGCACTGTACGAGCGTCGGGAAAGTGATTTTGGCGCATTTGCCTGAGGACGAAACCGCTGAAATTATCGCAAAAAAAGGGTTGGAGAAACATACGGAAAACACAATCACTGATCCAAACATTTTCTTAAATGAATTGCAAAAAGTGCGCAAACAAGGCTACGGCATAGAAGTGGAAGAAAACGAAGAAGGTATTACCTGCATTGCTGCGCCTATTTTTGATCATAAAGGCGATATCACCGCTGCTGTTAGTATTTCGGGACCTTCCACAAGGATGACAGCTAAACGGCTGGAGGAATTAATGCCGCTAATTACCGAAACAAGTAAAACCATTTCAGCAAGATTAGGATATCAGTCCAATCGGACGAGTTAGAGAATATTGAGCCCAAAAGGTGAAATTTAAGTGAATAATCAAATTGAAATTTTCTGAAAAAAATGGTATTTTGGGATTAACCCAAACTATTTTCGTTAGAACATTTATTTTTGCAAAAAAGGTGAAACTTAGTTTCCTATCATGAAACGATTGCTCTATTCAAAAAAAGCAGATCGAGGGATGACGGGCAATTTAATTCCTTTGGGGGAGGAACTTGCGTTTCTATTTTTCGGAAAACTCTAAATAGTCCAATTGCAGAGGATACGTAAAATTGTTAAATAGGGGTGTCTATATGATTGTTGCCGAATTATTGGCGGGATTGCAAACGGTAATTCCGATAGAACAAATGGAAGATGGGCAAAGCACTTTTTCATCACTAGGGAACAATGGGCAAATCATCGTCTATCCAAAAACAGAACAGGAAATTAGCGACCTGCTTAAGTATGCCAATGACAATGGTAAAACGATAACGATTGCAGGTGCCGGAACGAAAAGAGGGTTCGGGGGAACAGAAGAATTTACGGACATTTTGTTGTCATTAAAGGACTATGCTGGCATCATTGACCATTCTGTAGGCGATATGATTGTAACAGTCAAAGCCGGAACAAAATTTAAAGAACTTCAAGACAATCTCTCACGGCATCATCAGAAAATTCCCTTGGATCCTTTCTGGGGATCCGAAGCGACTATCGGCGGGATTTTGGCTTCAAATGAAAGCGGCGCGAAACGGCTTGGATATGGATCAGCACGGGATTTGGTCATCGGCCTGCGGGTTGTTTATCCGGATGGCACAATCATCCGCACTGGCGGCAAAACAGTAAAAAATGTGGCTGGATATGATATGAACAAGTTATTTATTGGTTCAATGGGAACTCTCGGTGTCATTTCCGAAATTACCCTTAAGCTTCGGCCACAGCCAAAATTTGAGAGCCTTATTTTGCTGGCCTTTACCGATGGAAAATTGGATAAGATTCGCGACTTTGCGGTGAGCCTATTGGATTCTGCAATTGAGCCGGTTTCACTTGAAGCGATCGATCCAACTTTAGCGGAAAAATTGACCGGAAATGCCAACTATTTGTTAGCCATCAGCTTTGAAGATGTCGAGAGTTCGGTTCCCTATCAAGAAGAATACGTTCGGAAAAACTTGCCTGA
>JAKACS010000381.1 GCA_021821235.1 Bacillota bacterium | reverse complement strand
CACAACGTGAAGCAACCGTTCAAGTTTTATTGGAAAATGAAGAGGATCATTTAAGTGCGGAAGACGTATACCTCCTCGTGAAAGAAAAATCGCCTGAAATTGGTTTGGCTACCGTTTATCGAACGCTTGAATTGCTGACTGAATTGAAAATTGTCGATAAAATAAATTTTGGCGACGGAGTCTCCCGCTATGATCTGCGCCAAGAAGGAGCTGCTCATTTTCACCATCATCTTGTTTGTATTGAATGCGGAGCAGTGGATGAAATTCAGGAAGATTTGCTCGAAGATGTGGAAGCAGCTGTCGAAGAGAAATGGAATTTTAAAATAAAAGACCACCGTCTGACCTTCCATGGCATATGCCATCGTTGTCAGGAAAAAAACCACTCAAAGGAAGAATAGAAGGAGAGCAAAAAAAGCCTTTGCAAAAGCAAAAAGGCTTTTTTCTTATAACGGGAAAGGTATAAAACCTGTCCAAACTGGCATACCTTGTACTAAACGTTTGTAACGGGGGAAAAGGTATGCTTTCTTATTTGAAGCTTTTTTTGCAATCCTTAAAGGTTTTTATTTTATTCACAGGGTGCACGATTCTTTTTTATTATGGTATTATGTGGGTGAATGAAGAGTATCAAAATTATCATCGCTATGATGCACCAAAAGGGTCTGCGCTGAAAGTGTCAAACCCAGTTCAGGACGGGAATTCGTCAATGCTTGACCGATTAATTTTGTTTTATTTAAATGGGGAGTAATGAATCGGATGGAAGATCAACTGAAAGACTTTATCCACTTTGTCATGGTTGAGAAAGGGCTGGCGAAAAACACGATCGCCGCTTATGAACGTGATTTAAAGAGCTACACGCAGTATTTGAAAAACGTTGAAAAAATAGAAAGTCTGAACGAAGCACAGCGGGTATATATTGTGCATTTTCTAGGGTTTTTGAAAGAGCAGGGGAAATCGTCCAAGACGCTTGCAAGACACGTGGCATCGATAAGAGCTTTCCATCAATTTTTAATTCGAGAAAAGGCAACAGACCATGATCCGTCTGTCCATATTGAAACCCCAAAGCTCGAAAGATCCCTTCCGAAAGTATTGAATCAGCAAGAGGTAGAAACTCTCCTGGATGCCCCGAAACAAAATGACCACTTTGGGCTAAGAGATAAAGCAATGCTTGAAATTCTATATGCAACCGGTATGCGCGTGAGTGAGCTAATTGGACTGAACATGGGAGACGCCCATTTGACAATGGGATTTGTCCGCTGTATTGGAAAAGGAAACAAGGAGAGAATCATTCCGATTGGACAAACAGCAACAAAAGCTCTCCAAAACTATTTGGAGAGCGGCAGACTGAAATTCATTTCGAAAAAACACCGCGAGAATGCATTGTTTCTCAATCATCATGGACAACGCCTGACGCGCCAGGGATTTTGGAAAATCCTCAAGAAGTTGGCAAAGGAGGCAGGCATTGAAAAAGAACTGACACCGCATACTCTGAGGCATTCGTTTGCTACCCATTTACTTGAAAATGGAGCAGACCTGAGGGCTGTTCAGGAAATGCTGGGGCATGTAGATATTTCGACAACACAAATTTATACCCATGTAACGAAGACGAGGTTAAAAGATGTGTACAGCAAATTCCATCCGCGAGCTTAAGAGATGATTAGTTTAGAAGTTTCAACCAAAGCTGCCAGAAACAATGGCAGCTTTTTCTTTATAATTTCAAATTCATTTGCTAAAATAAAGATGTCAGACTTCTGACATATTACATCTAATTTTCGTTTAATCCATTCTAGAAAGGGAAACCTAGGGATATGAAAATGATTATTATGGAAACGCATCCACAGAAGGAGGAAAAACACAAATGAGCTTACATCCATTCAAACGAATTTTTCTAATCGTAATGGATTCTGTTGGGATTGGCGAAGCGCCAGATGCCGAAAAGTTCGGCGATAAGGGGGCAGATACATTTGGACATATCGCTGAAAAAATGAACGGCCTTCATATGCCGAATATGAAAAGGCTTGGGCTTGGCAATATTCGGCCGATAAAAGGGATAGAAAAGGCGGAAAAACCGCTTGCAGTGTATACAAAAATGATGGAAGCATCGAATGGTAAAGATACGATGACAGGACATTGGGAGATCATGGGGTTAAACATCAAAACGCCTTTTAAAGTATTTCCGGAAGGGTTTCCGCAGGAACTGATTGCTGAATTGGAAAAAAGAACGGGAAGAAAAGTGATCGGCAATAAGCCTGCAAGCGGAACGGAGATACTGGTTGAACTGGGTGAAGAACAGATGAAAACCGGAGCCTTGATTGTTTATACTTCAGCGGATTCTGTTCTGCAAATTGCCGCCCATGAAGATATTGTTCCAATTGAAGAACTGTATACAATTTGCAAGATCGCCCGCGAATTGACGCTCGATGAAAAACACATGGTAGGCCGGGTGATTGCAAGACCGTTTATCGGAAAACCCGGCAGCTTTAAACGAACGGCCAACCGCCATGACTATGCCTTAAAGCCATTTGGACGCACGGTCATGAATGAATTAAAAGATTCAGGCTTTGATGTGATTGCAATCGGCAAAATTTCCGATATATATGATGGAGAAGGGGTAACAAACGCAATCAGAACCGTATCCAATATGGATGGAATGGATAAGTTGATTGACACCTTTGGGATGGATTTCACGGGTTTAAGTTTTGTAAATTTGGTTGATTTTGACGCCCTGTATGGCCACCGCCGCGATCCGATTGGATATGGAAAGGCGCTGGAAGAATTTGATGCCCGCCTGCCGGAAGTTTTTGCCAAGATGGAGAATGACGATCTTATGATCATTACCGCCGATCATGGAAACGATCCTGTCCATCATGGCACAGATCATACGCGCGAATTTGTTCCATTGCTCGCGTACTCAAAGCAAATCCAAGCAGGAAAAGAAATCCCGCTCAGACAGACATTTGCGGATATAGGGGCGACTATTGCTGAAAACTTCCAAGTAAAGCAGCCGAATTACGGGAAAAGCTTTTTGAATGATTTGAACAGTTAACTAGGGGGATAAAGATGGAATTCGAAAAAATTCAAAATGCGGCGCAATTTTTAAAAATGAAATCAAATCAAACTCCGAAAATTGGCTTAATCTTAGGTTCAGGACTCGGAATGCTGGCGGATGAAATTGTCCAACCTGTTAAAATTTCGTATCAGGAAATTCCCGATTTCCCGGTATCAACAGTAGAAGGGCATGCCGGCCAGCTTGTCTTTGGACATTTGAATAGAGCAGAAGTTGTGGCGATGCAAGGGCGCTTTCATTTTTATGAAGGATACAGCTTCGACAAAGTGACCTTTCCTGTGCGGGTAATGAAACAACTGGGGGTCAACACTTTAATCGTTACCAATGCTGCCGGCGGCATAAATGAATATTTTTCACCGGGAGACTTAATGCTGATTACAGACCATATCAATAATATGGGATCGAATCCGCTAATCGGTCCGAATGATTCCCGTCTTGGTGTACGCTTTCCGGATATGTCCGAGGCTTATTCAAAAAAACTAAGGACGTCGGCAAAAGAAATTGCTTCCCGCTTGCATATCGAAGTAAAAGAGGGAGTTTATGTCGGCAACACGGGACCTGCGTATGAAACCCCTGCGGAAATTCGAATGCTACGAACGTTAGGGGGGGATGCTGTTGGAATGTCGACGGTTCCTGAGGTGATTGTCGCTCGCCATAGTGGCATGGAGGTTTTGGGAATTTCCTGCATTTCCAATATGGCTGCAGGAATTCTCGATCAGCCATTAACTCATGACGAAGTGATCGAAACAACCGAGAGGGTCAGGGAAAACTTCCTTATATATGTAAAGGAAATTGTCGGAAATCTCGCTTAGGAAAGCTTTTCTATTTCGATTGAAGTGGTGATATGAATGAGAATGGTGGATTTGATTGCAAAAAAAAGGGATGGCTGTGAATTATCATCGGATGAAATACAATTTATGATTCAAGGATATACAGAAGGTTCAATTCCTGATTACCAGATGAGCGCCTTGACAATGGCGATATTCTTTAATGGTATGACCGAAAAGGAATGTGCGAATTTAACTATGGCGATGGTTCAATCGGGCGACCAAATCGATTTGTCGAAAATTGAAGGCATAAAGGTCGACAAACATTCAACAGGGGGAGTCGGTGATACAACGACCCTTGTTTTGGGACCGTTAGTCGCCTCGGTCGGCGTACCGGTCGCAAAAATGTCGGGACGCGGCTTGGGGCATACGGGTGGAACGATTGATAAGCTTGAATCGATTAAAGGATTCCATGTTGAAATTGCCAACGATAAATTTATTGAACTTGTTAATCAAAATAAAATTGCCGTGATCGGCCAAAGCGGGAATCTAACTCCGGCTGATAAAAAGCTGTACGCTTTAAGGGATGTGA
>JAKACS010000380.1 GCA_021821235.1 Bacillota bacterium | reverse complement strand
CCAATCGCGCTAAATCCCGCTGCGAATTCGGTGTGTAGACATTCACCAAATAAAAACGTTCAAACTCTAACGTTATCATTCTTCCTTCAGGCTCCGAATCACCCGTTTCGAATCCATAACGAACCGTAATCGGCTTTGCTTTCGAAAATACAGCTGTCCCCGAATAACCTTTCTTTTCGGCATAATTCCAAAATTGATGGTAACCCTCCAAATGAAGGTCGATTTGGCCTTCTTGCAACTTTGTCTCCTGCAGACAAAAAATGTCTGCATTGACATGATAAAAATACTCCAAGAAGCCTTTTTTCACACAGGCCCTTAGTCCATTCACATTCCAAGATACTAATTTCATAGTCTATTCCCCTTGATGCCAGGCCCTGCCTGAATTTTACCGAAATCGATTTGATTAGCCAAAAAAGAGAGCCTCCAACTTACGGCCCTCCGGATTTCTGTTATTCAGCATCAAACACTTTTACTTCTTTCATTGTATCGCCATTTTTCATCGCCTTCACCGCTTCAAGACCAGAAGTTACTTGGCCGAAAACAGTGTGAACCCCATCCAGATGCGGCTGGGATTCATGAACAATAAAGAACTGGCTCCCGCCTGTATCCTTGCCGGCATGTGCCATCGAGAAGGCACCAGGCTGATGTTTATGAGGATTTCCTGCTGTTTCGCATTTAATCGTATACCCTGGACCGCCCATCCCTGTTCCGGTTGGATCTCCTCCTTGGCTTACAAAGCCAGGAATCACCCGGTGAAAAATAACTCCATTGTAAAAACCTTCATTGGCTAACTTTTCAAAATTGGCAACAGTTCCCGGCGCTTCATTTGGAAATAAATCAAACTCAATCTTGTCTCCATTTTCCATTACTATGTATCCTTTTTTTGCCACTTTGCAACATCTCCTTTTCTGTCGAATCAACAGTCTATATCATACCATTTTTCAATATAATATGAAAAGCAGTGTGTTTCAATCATTCGTTGATCCAGCGGTGAAAAGCGTATACGGCTGCAAAAAAAAGCAAGGCACCGAAAAAAGTATTGGTATGGCTCCACTCGAATGCATGGCGAAAAAGCCCCAGCAGCTCGGCAAATTGCTCGATTGCTTGCATGAGCCAACTGGCAATCAGGAGAACAGCGATTCGATTCCATTTTTCCATGAATGAAAGAAAAACGGCTGTTAAAAGCGGCAATGCAGCCAATGTGTAAAAAATGTTTATCGGGAATAGTCCGGGAAATGGCCGATTCGGGAAAACGTACAGCTGCTTTTCGGCCAAAAAAAGATCAAGATACGTACCAAGCAAGACTGAAAACAACAGCGCGGGCAGCATTTTTTTACTCAAGAATGGATATTGCTTTTTTGGCAAGCGCCGCAAGTTCAAGCCTTTCGAGCGTTTTACAATACTCATTTTCAATCTCTCCAGTTACTTCGACATGATCGAAATACAACATATCGGCAATCTGCCAATCATCATACCAGTCACCGGGTTCCGCTCCTAGATGGTCAACGTTTTTCCAGGCATATTCGAGATAAGGACTGTAAATCCGGCTTGCACCTGGCCGGAGCTTACAGCCTTTTAAATGAAGCTGATATTTACCAGGTAATCCCTCGCGAATTGGGTGGAAAATATGCGGCCAGAAATCTTTCCGTGACCCTGTGTGCGGGTGCTCAGCGGCCCAATTTTCGACATTTCGTAAAAGTTTTTGATCGTGAAAAAGCAAGGCATATAACCGTTTTCCCAATTGGATCCGTTCTGATAAAGAGCCAAACTGCCGCAATGTTTGCCCCAATAACATGACTTGATTATTTTTATGATACGGAAAAAGGATTTGATTAAAGGAAAAAAACTCCTGTAGTTTAAATTCCGAAGTATTGAACACATTTTTTTGAAAAACCGTATTTTGCACCACCCGCAGTTCCAAGTAATTTTGTTCGTTCATAATCAAGGCAATTGTCAAAATAGCTAAATCCTGTTTTTCCCAAAAATAATCCCAAATGACCTCCATAAAGACAGAAATATTTAAAAATGGACACAAATAAAAGAAAGACTTATTTCTTTTTTTACTCTCCTCGTAAAGCAAAAATTGCGGATAGGCATCTTGAAAAATCAGCCAGTTTCCTCGTTCCAGAAACAAAAAAAACGATTCTTTTTCTTCCTTTGTCAGCAAGCGCAGCAACAGCTCGCCTTTTAAATCGGTCATATTCCAGCCGCCATTCCGAGATACCATATGCCCCAAAAATGCCCAGTGAATTTCTCGGTGCCGCTGGTAAAAGTCTAAATAGGCTTGTGTCCTTGTGACATTGTTTTTGTTCTGTTCTGCCGTTTTGTTGCGTATTTCTTGAAGCATTGTTGCTTCTTCTCTTGTCAATGGAACTTTTTTCTCCGATTTTCCTCTTTTTTTCAACTCGTTTTTAATAATGTCAATTGGGTTCCTTGCTCGATTCCGGAAAAATATCGTTCTCACCCCCAGTTTATAGCGAATTCATCCAAGCCTGTTGGGAATATGAATGGGTAAAAGGATCATATCTGAGAGGATGAGCAGTGTAATGAAAAACACCCAGGAAGGAATCAATTGGATCATCGATGTGCTTCGGAAAGATCAATCCCGTGATGGTTCATGGAATTATCCTTTTGAAACAGGACTGGTAACGGATGTGTATATGATTATTTTATTACGGACATTGCAGTTACATGATGAACAATTAATTAAAGATCTCGTACAGAGAACGATCAGCAAACAAGAAAAAGATGGCTCATGGAAACTGTTTTATGATGAACCTTCAGGAAACATTAGTGCGACGATTGAGGCGTATTACAGTCTTCTCTATTCCGGCTATATTTCCAAAGATGATAAACGGCTGCAATTGGCGAAAAACTTTATTTTAACAAACGGAGGTGGTGAAAAAGCGAGCATGTTTACAAAAACAATGCTTGCATTGACTGGACAATATCATTGGCCGGCATTTTTCCCAATCCCGATCGAAGTCGTGCTCCTTCCCCTCTCTTTCCCAATCAATTTTTATGAGTTTTCTGTATTCGGAAGAGCGAATCTTGCGCCGATCCTGATTGTTGCCGATAAAAAATTCACTTTAGCGGGTAAAACTAACCTGGATTTATCCGATTTATTTTTGTCGCAACAAAGAGTGGATAACTGGGCAAGAGTGCCGGAACTGAAAACCGTTTTTTCTGCAATGAAAGCTGGCGTCAAGCAATTAATCGGCCTGCCAGGGCAGCTTCATGAACTGGCAATTGAGCGAACAAAAAAATACATGCTGGACCATATCGAACCCGACGGTACCTTCTATAGCTATTTCAGTTCCACCTTTTTAATGATCTTCGCTTTATTGGCACTAGGCTATAAAAAAGACGATGCCGTGATCACAAATGCGGTCAATGGTCTAAAAGCAATGAGAGCAGACATTGACGGGCTGCCTCATATGCAGTACACAACGGCTGGCGTTTGGAACACATCGTTAATTAGCTTTTCTCTACAAAAGGCAGGAGTCTCCCCAAAAGACCGTATGATTCAGCGGGCCAATCAATTTCTACGGGAACATCAACATGAAAAGTTTGGCGATTGGGTGATCCACAACCCTGCTAGCTTGCCGGGCGGCTGGGGGTTTTCGAATGTAAATACGATCAATCCAGATATTGATGACACGACCGCATCATTGCGTGCGCTCGCTCGGGAAGTGCCAACATACCCAAAAAGCAAGGAGGCATGGAAAAGAGGACTAAACTGGCTTATGACGATGCAAAACAATGATGGCGGCTGGCCGAGTTTTGAAAAAAACACCGATCATAAATGGTTTTCCCTGCTGCCGCTTGAAAAAGGAGAATTTATGTTCAATGATCCTCCCAGCGCGGATTTAACAGGACGAACGCTCGAGTTTTTCGGTCATTATACCACTATTTCGAGAACCCATCATTTAATTAAAGACAGCATTCGCTGGCTGGTCGACCATCAGGAAGAAGATGGCTCCTGGTATGGCAGATGGGGGATTTGCTACCTCTATGGAACATGGGCTGCAGTTACCGGTATGCGGGCAGTCGGCGTACCAGCGAACCATTCTTCAATTCAAAAAGCGGTTAACTGGATGCGTTCGATCCAAAATTCAAATGGGGGTTGGGGCGAATCGTGCCTTAGTGATCAACAAAGGAAGTACACAGCACTTCATGAAAGTACCTTGACCCATACGGCATGGGCTCTTGATGCCCTTATTGCTGCAGCAAAACAACCTGACTTAAAAATCAAAAATGGGATAGCCTATTTGCTAAACAACCTGCAAAAACATGATTGGACAACCGAGTACCCGAAAGGCCAAGCAATGGCGGGTGCATTTTACATTCACTATCACAGCTATCGCTACATTTTTCCATTGCTTGCCCTATCACATTACAAGCGGAAATTTGAAGCAGAGTAAGCGAAAGGCATTGCATGAGGGCAT
>JAKACS010000379.1 GCA_021821235.1 Bacillota bacterium | reverse complement strand
CCGATCTATTTGCCGAGATTCCCAGCCGCCGTATTCGTCTTGAAGCGCTTGCGGCAAATCCCAATGATAAATGGTTAAAATCGGTTCAATCTTATTTTCAATTAATTCGTTAATTAACCGATTGTAAAACTCAATCCCTTTTTCATTTATCTCACCTTTCCCTTTTGGAAAAATCCTCGCCCAGGAAACGGAAAAGCGATAGGCCTTCAAACCCATTTCAGCCATTAACTGGACATCTTCTTGATAGCGGTGATAATGATCAACGGCTACATCTCCCGTTGTTGCTTTAAAGGTTTTGCCCGGAATTCTCACAAACTGATCCCAGTTTGAAATGCCTTTTCCATCTTCATTCCACGCACCCTCTACTTGATAGGCAGCAGATGCAGATCCCCACAAAAAGCCTTTCGGAAAGGATTTTAATTTTTCGTGAATCATTTTCATTTCGCTCCTTTGTTTTTGGCGCTAATCAACCTAGACTAAAAGCCTCTTCTATTTAGCTCCTAAAAAATTCTGAAACTGTCCAAATCTTTATACTCAATTGTAAGGGAACAGTACCTCCCTTTACAGATAATGTTTTTCCGTTATCCAGCGGAAAGAAAAACGAAAAAAAAAGACGAAATGATTGTTTCTCATTCCGTCTTTTTTTTCCTATTCATTTCCTACGAAAACTTATACTTCCCAATCATTTGATTTAATTCTTCGCTTAAGTTGCTTAGATTGTCTGCAGCTTGGTTGACATTGGATACTGCTTGAACTTGTTCGTCAATGGAAGCCGTAATTTCTTCAGAGGCGGCTGCTGTTTGCTGGGCAATAGCAGAAATATTTTGAACGAAGCCCATGATTTCATCATTCTTAGAAGTTACTGATTTAATTTCAGCGTTTAATTTTTCCACTGCTTTAATGGTTTGCGCGACCGCATCCTCAATTGAAACAAATTCTTGTTCCGTTTTTACAACGGAATCGTTTAATTGAAGACCTAAAGTGGCTGTTTCAGCCATGTAAAGAACCGTTTTTTCCGTTTCTTTTTCAATCCCTTCAATCATTTCCTGGATTTTCTTTGTGGCCGCATTCGATTCTTCTGCAAGCTTGCGGACCTCATTGGCAACAACAGCAAATCCCTTGCCGTGTTCTCCTGCGCGGGCGGCCTCGATGCTTGCATTTAATGCCAATAAATTCGTTTGCTTGGTAATATGCTGGATTGCTTCAGTAATATGTGAAATATCTTGAATTTTTGTATACAGATTTGTAATTCCGATACTAATATTATCTGATGCTTGTTCGGTATCGGCATTCGCCTTTTTCAGATCAGCTACCATCTTTTTTCCATGCTCCGTTGCTTGTTTGGATCCATTTGTAATGTCAAGAATCGCGCTGCTTTCTTGGTTGATTTTTTGAATCGATTCTGTCAGCAACTCCATTTGTTTGCTTGTGTTTTCAATGTCTTCCGACTGGGAGACCGTGCTGGCCGAGATTTGCGCCATTGCCGTGCTGACCTCTTCACTGCCAGCGGTTGTTTCCTCGGAAATAGCAGCAAGATCTGAAGACGATTCCAATAAGCGAACACTCGTTTCTTGAAGCCCCGTCATCATCCCGCGCAATTCTTTTGCCATTCTGTTGAATGCGGCGCCAAGCTGGCCAATTTCATCTTTCGATTCAGGAAATTGCGAAACCATCAATTCGCCATTTGCAATTTTTAATGAAGTGTCGGATATGTGATGCAGCAAATTCAGTTTCTTTTTTGCCATGAAATAAAAAGCAAGTAGGCTGACGATGGCAATCGCAACCGAAATAAGCACGATCATGAGTTTGACCGCTTTCAAAGGTGCATAGAATTCATCTGTATAGGCACCGATGCCAATATTCCATCCCCATGGCTTGTACTGAATGATGTAGGCCATTTTCTCCCGTTCGTTTGTTTCACCTGGATTTTTCCAAAAATATTTATAATAGTGGTCGTCTGCCTTCTTCGCCTTGGCAGCTTTTAAAAGATCGCGGATCACGTAATTGCCGCTGCCGTTTTTTAAATCGTATTTGTTTTCGCCGGTTGGGATGGTCGGATGCATTTCAACCTTTCCGTTTTCATCATATGCAAAAAGATAGCCTTGCTTTTTATACAAATAGTTCGATTTTGAAAAATCGTATGTCTTATTGGTTCCCTGTTTCGTTGCCGGCCCGATTAATGTCTCTCTAGCCTGTTCCTTTGCCTCTTCCAAGGTCAGATTTCCTGCCTGCACTTCTTTATTTAATAAATCGAGAGTTGGAATTGCTCCATTGACAATATGCTGTAAATCGAGCATTCCGCTGTTTACTAATTCTTTTTTGGCAAAGTTATAGCTTAGTGTTCCAATTAACGTGCTAACCACTGCAATAATAATGGCGATGGACAACAATAATTTCAGCGAAATAGAATTAGAAAATTTTTTCATAATTGACTCCTTTTCTCTATTTACTCGGAATATTAAAGCAAACGATCAATCATATTGATTAATTCGCCAATTTCCGGTTTGCTGACTTGGGCGTCAGCACCAACTGTTTCCCCCTTGTGGCGCAGATCATCCGTAATTAAGGAAGAGAAAATTACAACAGGAAGCTTTGATAATATCGAATGCTCCTTAATCTGTTTCGTTAAAAACAAGCCATCCATAACCGGCATTTCAATATCGGTAATCACAAGCTGGGCTATTTTTTCGATAGTAGGTTCTTGAAGGATAGCGTTTTCTAAATAAGCTAAAGCATCTTTGCCATTTTCAAAAAAATCCACTTTTTGAAAACCGGCTTCTGTTAATGTATCCGACAGCAATTTTCTTAATAAAGCGGAATCCTCGGCAACAACAATTTTAAATTGCGATCGGTCGCGCTTTTCGACCCGCTTTAAACGGTTAGGGTTAATGCCTGTTTCCGGATTGATATCAACAACAATTTTTTCAAAATCCAAGAGCAAAATCATTCCGTCCTCTTTGCGAATGACGCCAATTATTTGGCTGTCCAAATTTTGATACAAATGGGTCGGCTTTTCAATTTGCTGCCAGGAAATTCGATGAATTTTATCGACACCATGAACATGAAAAATCACTTTTTGCATGTTAAACTCGGTGACAATATATTTATCCATGACCGGCTGATCTGAGTCAGGGTAGCCCAATACCCTTGCCATATTAATCACTGGAAGGATCTCGCCTCTAATTTCAATAATGCCTTCAATATGTGGATGGGCATGGGGAATCGTTACAACTCGGATCGGGTTAATAATTTCCCGAACCTTAATGACATTGATGCCAAATTTGTTATTGCCAACACTGAACTCTACAATTTCCAGCTCATTTGTCCCGCTCTCTAACAATACGCCTTTTTGTTCCATCTCGTCCTGCCTCCATAATTAAACGATTACTTTTTGGCCATCATGCTTGCCTAATCCATTGACTTGTTTCATGGCTTCTTCCAGCTTTTCATCTACTACGCTTGCATCATCAATATGCTGCAAAATAATTCCATTTACTTCTTCAAATATCGATTTCGTGTCACTGATTTCCGCCATTACGTTTTGTGAATACTGCTTTTGCTGTTCAATTTTTTTAATTACTTCGGTCACTTCGTTCTGAACTGTATGAATGACAGCAGTGATGTAATCGATTTTTTGGGACGTATCCGAACTTAAATGAATGCCGTTATTCACAAGTTCTGTGCTGGCCGTTGTCGATTTTAACGTTTCTTGAAGATCCTTCTGAATATTTTTTGTCAGCTCACTGATGCTGTTTGTACTCTCTGCTGTGTTTTCAGCCAATTTCCGGACTTCTTCTGCCACGACAGCAAATCCTTTTCCTTGCTCGCCTGCTCTTGCCGCTTCGATCGAGGCGTTTAATGCAAGCAAATTGGTTTGATCGGCAATTTCTTTTATCACTTGAACGATGTGTTCAATTTCTTTTGAGCGTTCGTTTAGTTGAGTCATTTTGTCAAACGTTTCACCAAGCTGCTGGCCAAGCTGCAAGATCAATTGTTCGACCATGCTGACAGACTGCTGGCCTTCCTGCGATTTTTCCACCATATCTTCTGCTGATTCAATCAGGCCTTCGCCTTTAACGGAAAGTTCTTTTGAATTGTCAAAAGAACTCTGGCTTAAATCGTTTACGATATCAAAACGGTCTTTAATTTTTGCAACTGTGTTGCCCATAATATGATGCTGGCTGTTAACCTTTTCATGCTGTTCAATCGTCTTTGTCAATTCCTCATTGAACGATTCAATAAAAGTGTTGAAAAAGTCCTCTTTCTGTTTCGCCTCAAGCTGGACTGCTTCCAATTGCAACTTTAACGCTTGATTTTCTTCGAGTAACCGGGAATATTTCTCTTTTGCAATGATCATATTGGATCCTCCGTGTTTAGACTATCTATCCGAGTCAACGACTATCACTCTAAAAGTATAGAAGTTTAGATTTTGAAAAAGTGTGAACTTA
>JAKACS010000378.1 GCA_021821235.1 Bacillota bacterium | reverse complement strand
CAAGTGGATTTCTAAGGATTGGAAATTTGAAAATCACCAGCTTTCGAGCTGGGCATATCCTCGGTGCGGTGATGTTTCTGATCGAAGGAGGCGGTGAACGGCTGCTTGTAAGCGGTGATTTAAGTTTCAAGGCCGGACGAACGATTCCGGGAGCCCAAGTTCCACATGATCTTCACCCTGATGTTGTCGTAATGGAATCAACTTACGGAAATAGGGCTCATACCGATCGAAATACAGAAGAAAAAAGACTGGCCGAGGATGTTGCGGAAGTAATTGCAGGCGGTGGTTTTGCACTTATTCCGGCTTTTGCGCTTGGACGCGCCCAAGAAGTACTGTTAGTCTTGCAAGATTATATGGATAAAGGACTGATCCCAGAGTTTCCAATCTATGTAGACGGTCTCGTAACACCGATAAGTAGAATATATAAAAACTATCCACACTTTTTAAAAAGGCCTGTTGCCTATCGGATTGCAAAACATGGGGACGTTTTTTTAACAGAAGGCCGTTGCAACGCTGTTCAGCCGAAAGAGCGGGAAGCGGTTTTAAAAGGTAAGGCTGGCTGCATTGTCGCTTCGTCCGGTATGCTGACTGGGGGAGCGAGTTCCTGGTATGCGGAAAGAATTGTGGCGAATGAAAAAAATGCCATTTTTATAACCGGCTATCAAGATGAAGAAAGTCCAGGAAGAAAATTACTGAACTTAGCAGATGGTGTTGAAAATCAGCTTAAATTAAATGGGACAAGCTATGAGGTAAAATGTCGGATCGGTAAATACGGTTTGTCTGCTCACGCTGATGCAAATGAAATGAAGCGGTTCATTGAAATGCTCAAACCTACTTACACTTTGCTTGTTCATGGGGATGATGATGCTAGGGGCCGAATGGCAGAAGTTATTGACCAAAGATTTAACCCAATTCTAGTTGAGAATGGTCAGTCCTACCCGTTTGAAAAGCGCAAATCAGGTCGTGGGGTTGTTGGAAAAAGGTATCATCTGAGTGACGAAGCGATGAAGCATCGGGAAATGATTGGGAAATTAGTGCTTTATCGGCCAGAAAATGAACCGAATTTTAAACTGGCCATCTGCACAGGGTTCCAGCCAAAGACCAATTCGCTTGTTTGCCTGACACTGAAAGGGAAACAATTAAAGCTTCCGATCGATCAAGTGGCAGAGACGATTGGCAACTGGAATCAATCAATGGATGAACTTAGTGAGAAGGCTGGAAGCGTTTTAACTTTCGCGCGCCCCTTTCTTGAAAAAATCGAGTGGAACGACCTCCCGAATCAGGCTTTGACTCTGAGCGAAGTTTGCGAAATTTTACAACTCAAGAACATGGAGGAACAATTGGCAGCAGCCTTAGCTTTGCAGAGTATGGCTACGGATCATCGTTTCCTGCAAAATGGGATTGTCTATTATAAAATCAATTCGGCGATCAAGACCCAGCTTACTCGTCTTGATTTGCCGGTTCAAGGGTTGAAACTGAACCCAACAGCCGCAATGGAAACGGTTCGAACCCTTTTAGCCGCTCACCCTCGGTTTCTTCGCTGTGGTGTTGATAATCTTGGCACAAAAGAAGAAAGGTTGACAATTTATTTTGATTTTCCCGATGCTGTGCCAGAAAAAGAGAGACAGGAAATTTTTTCTCAAGTGCAAAACGAAACAGGATGGCTTGTCAGTTTCTCCGCTTCTGTTCGACAAGATCTTTTACAAACACAGCTTGTAAAATTATTGGGAAGTTCGATTAGTTCACCATCCATTCATCTTCTTGAAAGAAAAGTAGTTTTGCCAAGTGATCGACCGGAAGATGCTGAAAAAATAATATCTGAATTCAAGGAACGAACAGGTTTCCATTTACAATTTAAAGGAGAATCACCTGTTGCTGCAAATGTGGAACCGAAGGAATGGTTTCAGACAAAAATCCCTTCGAAAAAGCTTGAGAATAACCAAGCGATTGAAGAAGCAAAAAAGTGGGCGCTTGATCGCAACCTTATCATTTTTAAAACAGGCTTTAAGCAGCAAAGTGGCCAAACGGTAATGGAAGTTCATTTTGTTTCACCTGAGATTGCCCTGCGCCATGAAGCCGATATGGAGGAGCTATCGTATCGGATTGGTATGCCCGTAACGTATGCAAAGAATCCGAAACAAAATGAAATCATTCAGATTGCCCAAGACGTGATTCCTGGAACATGGGTGTTAAAGAAAAATCCGTCCATTCATATGGACAAACAGCTTGTAGCTGTCAAGCTTGCCTCGTTACCGGATGAGGAAGAAAAACGGGAAACGAGTGAAAAGCTATTTCAACAAACCGGTTACAAATTAGAGGTCGTGATGTAAACTTTTAAACCGCGCGGAGGAACGTGTACATGTATTTATCAATTGAGGAAACCGCTGAATACTTATCGGTTTCCGTATCCTATGTAGAAAGTTTAATTTTGCAAGGGAAAATAAGAGCAGTTCAGGATGGGGAAGGGAACGTTCTCGTTAACAAGGAACAATTTAACAATCATTTTCAACAGCTTGAAAAGTATCGAAAGGTAGTCGAAGAAATAGCGAATGAGCCAATTCCCGAGGATATGGATGTAAAAGACGAAGATTAAGGTGGGGCTTTTTAGCATGGACACTATATTTTTAAAAAGAATATATGAACCATATGATGAAGCGGACGGCTTTCGAATTTTAGTTGACCGACTTTGGCCGCGAGGGATTGCGAAGGCTGATGCCAAATTGGACCTTTGGCTGAAAGATATTGCTCCGAGCAGCGAACTGCGCAAGTGGTTTTGTCATAAACCGGAACTGTTTGCCGAATTCCGTGAAAAATATTTAGAAGAACTGCGAAGGGATCCTGAAAAAATCGCTGCTGTTGAAGCGGTGCAAGAGCGTGTCAAAAATCAACCGGTTACCCTTCTATATGGAGCGAAGGATCCTGTCTACAATCATGCTCAAATTTTATATGAAAAGATAAAAGGTGCTTTATAGGCACCTTTTGCTTATAGTACATATAAAAATACTGATAGAAAATGAGCCAAGCTTCCGAGCAAAATGAAAATGTGAAAGATTTCGTGAAATCCCATCTGTTTGAATTGGAGGATTTTAGGCTTAAGCCCGTAGATGATTCCGCCAATCGTATAAAATATCCCGCCAAGAATGAGGAGAAACACTCCTGTAGTGCTAAGCGGACCGGAAAGCGGCGAAATCGCAAAAATAATCATCCAGCCCATTGCGATATAGATGGCTGTCGAAAGCCAGCGCGGACAATTGAACCAAATCATCTTAAACAGTACACCTAAAACAGCAGCAATCGCAATGATGGAAAATAAAACCCAGCCTGTCGTTCCTCGTAAACTAATTAACGTGAAAGGTGCATAAGTGCCAGCAATTAGCACAAATATCATTGAATGATCAAGCCGCCTCAGAAAAGCAATGACTGTGTCTTTCGCGATCACCATATGGTAGGTCGCCGATGCGGAATAAAGCAAAATCATGCTGATGCCAAAGATGGCCACAGATGTAATAGACAAGACCGAATGGGTAGTAGTTACAGCTTTCATCACCATTGCCAGCAATCCAACGACTGCAAGAACTGCTCCCGCTAAATGGGTTAGTCCGTTAATCGGTTCCCGAATATATTTGGTCATTGTAAATCCTCCAATCGCAATATGTGGTTTTTGATACTACTTATAATCATACCAACAAAATGAAATGTAGTCAATGTTTACCGATGAGGATATTTTTTATATAATGAGAGAAATAAAACGATTGGATTGGAGCTTTGTATGGACAAATTACAGGAAATTCTTGAAAAGCTTGATCTGGAAGGTCAGTTAACGTTAGAGGAAATTCCTTCGATAGACTTGTATATGGATCAGGTCATTCAATTATTTGAAAAGAAGTTTGCGGAATCGAAACGAACACCGGATGAAAAAAATTTGACGAAAACAATGATCAATAACTATGCCAAAGGCAAACTGCTTTTTCCGATTAAAAATAAAAAGTATTCGAAGGAGCACTTAATTCTCATCAGCTTAATCTATCAGCTAAAAGGGGCATTATCAATCAATGATATTAAAATAGCATTAAGGGGTATCAATGAGAAAGCCGAAAATGGGAGTTTAAAACTGGATGATTTTTATTCAAGTTACCTTCAGTTAATTTCTAAAAATACGGCTGAATTTAAAGGCGCATTGGCACAACAGGAAAAGGATATCCGTGAAGCGGCTACGGAATTTGAAAATGAGGAAGAAAAAGCCGCATTCGAGCCAGTTTTAATGATTGCTTCACTGGTTCACATGAGCAACCTGTATCGGAGAGTGGCAGAAAAACTGGTCGATGACCTGCAGGGTAAGCACGAAAGCAACGGTCACTGAGAGAGTGCCTCAAGACCCAAGAATCCGAAATTTGAGCGGAAGCGGTCACTGAGAGGTGCGCTCAAGGCCCAAGAATCCGAAATTTGAGCGATGACG
>JAKACS010000377.1 GCA_021821235.1 Bacillota bacterium | reverse complement strand
GAACATTCCTGCAATACCTGCCCCGATAATCGCGGAAATAAACGGATAACGGAAGCGTAAGTTTACTCCGAACATGGCTGGTTCGGTGATGCCCAAGTATGCGGAAACAGCAGATGTAAACGATAATCCTTTTAGTTTCTCGTCTTTTGCCAATAATCCCATTGCGAGTGCTGCAGAACCTTGTGCAATATTTGACATAACGAGAATCGGCCATAAGAATGTTGTCCCCGTGCTGCCGATTAATTGCAGGTCAACTGCAAGGAACGTATGATGCATCCCTGTAATAACAAGCGGGCCGTAAATCATACCGTAAGCCAAGCCGCCGAGGGCCGGTGCATTGTGGAAAATTCCAACAAACAACGATGTAATCCATTGTGCGATTGTGAAGGTAACAGGTCCAATCACGATAAACGCTAAAAATCCAGTAACCAATAAAGCGATCGGTGCAACAAGTAGCAATTGCAATGAATCCGGAATCCGTTTACGTAAGAATTTTTCAATACTTGCAAGTACCCATGACGCAACTAAAACAGGCAGTACTTGTCCTTGGTAACCAACTTTTTGAATCGTTAAACCGAATAAATCCCATGTTGGAACTTGTCCTTTTGCTTCCGCCGCTCCCCAGCCCCATGCATTTAATAGATCCGGGTGGACAAGCATCAAGCCGAGTACAATCCCTAAGAGCGGATTACCACCAAAACGGTTAACAGCCGACCAGCCGATCAACCCCGGGAGAAAGACGAATGATGTATTTGCAATTAAGTTAATAATCCCGGCGAAATCTGCCCAGCTTTTGTGAACTTCAACGAAGGACTTTTCATAAAAAATTCCTGGCCCTGTCAGGATGTTGTTAATCCCCATTAGCAAACCGGCAGTCACAATCGCAGGTAAAATGGGGATAAAAATATCTGCCAAGGTTTTAATTGCTCGCTGCAATGGATTTAGGTTATTTACAGCAGCATCTTTTACATCTTGTTTGCTTGATTCACCAATTCCCGTTTGGCGAACCATTTCGTCATATACCTTATCAACTGTTCCTTGACCTATAACCACTTGAAACTGTCCATTAGCCGAAAAGGAACCTTTTACAAGATCAATATTTTCCAATTCTTCTTTGTTAACGAGCCCCTCGTCTTTTAGTGCAAAGCGAAGGCGTGTTACGCAATGAGTTGCTGCAGCAATATTATCTTTTCCCCCTACTGCTTCAACGATTTCTTCTGCCGCTTTCTTCAGTTCCATGTTGTTCCCTCCTGATTTGGTCATTCTTTCTCTATTCGACCTTCCCTTCGAAACCGCTTTCCTTTTAGCAAAAAAAGAACGTTTTTTCCGTAAACGGTGCACACGTAAGCTTATTTTTCCGAATTTGTTCCTAATTAAACGTCTCTATGTCTTCAAGACTTCAATCCGTAGGAGACACCGCTTTGGTTTTGCTAAAATACCGCTTACATTTTTATTACTTGTATATACAATCTACGTCTTAAAGTATATCCTGTATATACAAGTACGTCAACCCTTTTTAAAAAAATTATCGAATGATTTTTGTATAAGGGACAAACGGTGCTGGCGCTAGATTCCATCCACAACCTAAAAAATTTATCACTTCCTAGAACACAAAAAAGAATGAGCACGCGGCCCATTCTCTTTTTTTCTATTTCTATTTTTGAGAAAACATTGCTTTGACCTTTGCCACAACATTTGCGACAGTAAAGCCATACTCTTCAATAATTTTTTCTCCTGGAGCAGAAGCACCGAATGTATCGATTGCTAAAACGTCGCCTTCATCGCCAACATACTTATGCCAGCCAAGTGACGATCCCATTTCAATTCCAAGGCGTTTCTTGATCTGTTTCGGCAGAATCGTTTCTTTGTATTCTTTCGATTGGGCTTCAAAGCGATCCCAAGAAGGCATGCTAACGACGGAAACGTCGATTCCTTCAGATGCTAGAGCTTTTTGTGCGTCAACCGCCAGACCCACTTCTGAACCGGTGGCCAAAAGCAAAGCATCTGGCGTTTCTTTTCCTGCGGGAGAAATCACGTAAGCTCCTTTCGAAACCCCATCGTATGCATTTCGATCAGTGTCTTTGATCGTTGGCAAGTTTTGGCGAGTAAGGACAAGAGCTGTTGGCTTGTCTGTCGATTCAACTGCAAGTTTCCAAGCGGCTGCTGTTTCATTCCCATCTGCCGGACGAACAATCGATAATCCGGGCATTGCCCTTAATGCGGCTAGTTGCTCAATTGGTTCGTGTGTAGGACCATCTTCCCCAACCGCGATGCTGTCATGTGTAAATACATATGTCACAGGCAGACCCATCAAGGCTGCAAGCCGGATCGCTGGACGTAAGTAATCAGAGAACACAAAGAATGTTCCGCCAAATACTTTGAGACCTCCATGAAGCGCCATTCCATTCATGGCTGCACCCATGGCAAATTCCCGTACGCCAAACCAAATATTGCGGCCTTCATAGGAACCAGGCATAAAATCATTCGACCCTTTAATCAACGTCTTATTCGAACCGGCAAGGTCGGCAGAACCGCCAATAAAGATTGGCAGATTTTTCGCAATGCCGTTTAATACTTCTGCTGAAGAAGCACGGCTTGCCAAGCTTTTCCCTTCGCTGTATACCGGAATAGCTTGATCCCATCCCTCGGGAAGCTCACCTTTAAGGGCGCTTTCCAATTGAGCAGCAAGTTCAGGGTATTCGTTTTTGTATTGCGCAAATAAATCTTGCCATTCTTTTTCTTTCTTAAGACCATTTTCTACGATTAGGTTCTTAAAGTTTTCGTAAACTTCTTCAGGCACATGAAAATCCTCTTCAAATGTCCATTTATATGCCTCTTTTGTAAGCTTCAATTCATCAGCTCCGAGCGGGGCACCGTGAACACCAGACGTACCAGCTCGGTTTGGAGAACCGTAGCCAATTACAGTTTTAACTTCAATCATTGTCGGGCGGTCAAGTTCATTTTGAGCTTCTTGCAAGGCAGACGCAATTTCTTCTAAATTGTTTCCATCTTCGACCCGAAGGTACTGCCAGCCGTATGCCATAAAACGATCTTTTACACTTTCACTAAAGGATTTGGACAAATCGCCGTCAAGGGAAATATCGTTTGAATCATATAACACGACTAGACGGCCAAGTTTTAAGTGACCTGCAAGCGATGCAGCCTCAGCAGAAACACCCTCCATTAAGTCGCCATCACCGCAAACTGCATATGTAAAATGGTTAATCAGTTCATAATTTTCTTTATTGTAAACACTTGCTGTGTGGCGCTCCGCCATTGCCATACCAACGGCCATCGCGATTCCCTGGCCAAGTGGTCCTGTTGTTGCTTCTACACCTTCAGTGTGGCCAAACTCAGGGTGCCCAGGTGTCTTGCTTCCCCATTGTCTAAATTGCTTTAAATCTTCAATTGTAACATTATAGCCGGATAAATGAAGCAAACTGTATAACAGTGCAGAACCATGTCCTGCAGAGAGTACAAATCGGTCACGGTTGAACCATTTTGGATTCTTCGGATTATGATTCATAAAACGGGTCCATAATGTGTACGCCATTGGAGCAGCCCCCATCGGCATTCCCGGGTGTCCTGAATTTGCTTTTTCAATCGCATCAATCGAAAGCGTGCGAATTGAAGTAACAGATAATTGATCAATTGTATTAAACATGTACAACATCCTTTCTTGATCACTAGTTAATCACTCTAGTTTAATATTATAGTGCACCATCAATTTATACAACAGATTGGGCTAAAGAAAGACATAAAAAGCTATTTATTTTTATTTTGCGCGGAATATGGAAACCTATGTAAAAAGGATACATTCTTGTATCCCTCTTCTATGTTAATGAAGACGTTTGTTCTCTTGCATTCTTTTTAGCTTTTCAGGTGTTACATCATTGCCTTCGGGGTCAATAACTTTAACATTTGAGAGCGTATTTAGCATGGATGAACGAAAAGCAGAAAGATATTCACTTCTTAATTTTGTCTGTTCTTTTGCCTCCATCTCCGACAACCCGGATGTTTTAGCTTTTCTAGCAAGGTCATTGATTCTTGCTAATTTGTCCTTTGAAAGCACAATCATTCTCCTTTCACTCTTAAACCGTGTTTTTGTCTGACAACTGATTTTACTAGAAAAATATATGTCTGACAAGGAAGAAGGTTTTTCGTCTGTGTCAAGTTTTTCTCGAAAAATGGATATTGTTCAAGAAGTTTACCCCACAAAATTAAGCAGTAACGGAACTTTAGGATAAGTGTTTTCGAAGTAAATTGTCGAAAGATTTATACTATTTAGTATTGATTTTACAATTCTAATAGTGTTAACATTCTAATGTAACCGCTGTCTTTTGAGTTTCCGGCGTTTTACTACACGAAAAACATACCTGTTTTTTATTTACTACTTTTAAGGAGGAATTTTATGAGTCAACTTACAGTAGTTCTAAAAGAAAAGGTAGAAAGGTTTT
>JAKACS010000376.1 GCA_021821235.1 Bacillota bacterium | reverse complement strand
TTTTAGTCCGGCGACGAGAAGATCAGCTAGGTCTTCCGGATGCATGACATTTTCGGGATTTCCAGTGATCAGGTTTGTTTCGATGGCGAGATCAGTGGCAACGGTGCTTGGTGTTAAGGCCGTTACGCGAATATTATGCTTTCTCACTTCAAGTGCAAGCGATTCCGTCAGCCCTAATACTGCAAATTTCGACGCGCTGTAAGCACTTGTCACCGGAGCACCTTTTTGTCCGGCAGTTGAAGAAATATTGACGATGTCGCCTGATTTCCGTTCAATCATTTCAGGCAATACTGCTCTTGTTACATTGTAAACACCCATCAGGTTTACGCGAATAATGGTTTCCCACTCTTCAGCAGATAAATCGAGAAAGCCTCCAAATTTTGCAATCCCTGCATTGTTGATTAAAATATCAATCGAACCGAGATTGCCTTTAAGATGTTCAACTGCATGCTGGACGGCTTCTAGTTCGGCTACGTCGGCTACTGCTGCTGAAACCTTTATATCGTATTGCTCAAGTTCGGCGCTTACTTTTTCAAGATTGGACATCGTACGGCCAATCAATCCGAGGTTAACACCTTCTTTTGCTAAGGCAATAGCAGTAGAACGTCCAATTCCACGGCCTGCCCCGGTAATGAGAGCTGTTTTTCCTTTTAATGAAATCATCGATATCATTCCTCCTTTTCTAAACTTCTAAAATTTTCCAATAGAATTTCGCTCTAGAAACTCACTTTCTGCAGCATCCCCTTATCTGCGGAATATCAAACCTTTAGCTTCAAGCAATAAAAGGATCAACGTCAATTTTATAGCATATCGCAAGAGACTGCAAAAAAGCAGATTGCAGTCTTGTTCACGTGGTTTATAACAGATTGCAGATCACCAGGTTTGTAAGGTTCGGAACGATTTCCAGTGAATAAGTCATTTCCATTCGCTCGAGTTTCTTATGGGCATCGAAACCATAAGGTCCGATATTGATTACAGGGACATTGATGTCGCGTATGTCTTGATAGTTGACATAATGTTTTGTGCCCCAGCCAGGATTGTTGTTAGAAACAGCGTTAATACCTTCTTCATCATCACTAAGAGCCAAAAAGCTCATATCGGAAATGTACGGAAAAAAGTTCCGAGTAATGATGGGATATGGATAGTTTGGCTGTATTTCTTCCACGGCTTTTTCCAATGCATTGATTAAGTTGCGTTCATCCATTGTTGCGCCTGTCAACTCAATCCTTGGTGAATAGAGGGATGAGTAAAAAAGGATAATCGCAGGGCTTTTATCCTTCATCCATTTCCATGCCTCTTCTACCACTCTTACGGCATACATTCTTGTGTCCAATTCCGTATGTTTTACCAGTTCTTTTTTAAAAATTTCCATATGGAATTGGAATGTTTCGCCGTTTTCCTCAAATAAGCGTTGTTCCATTTCTTCGTAAGTCAGCACTCTTGGTTTCCATGACGGCTGTACATAAGGTTGGCCGCTCATTTTGCTATATTGTCGATACTTTTCCTCAAAAGAAGCAAGCGCATTGTTAAATGCGATCATTGCTTGTTCCTTTAGCTTGTTAAGTACGTCCTTTGGTGACCATGAATGAATAAAAAAATTATAGTATACATAAGCAGACAGCGCAGTTTGGACGGTATACGATGGTTTTAAATCGGTCTGTTTTAATGACACTGGCGGAACAGTCGTTTCCCCAAACGCTTCATTGCAAAGTTCGGGATTGTAATTGATTTGCTTTGTCAGTTCGGCAGCAATAAAGTTCGGATCCAGACCTTCAAAGGCTGAGCCAACATGCGTTTCTGCCCCGGTAATAAAGAAGGATGGCAGCAGTTTTCCGACCGTTCCCTTATAAATATAGCGATTTTCATCGCCTTCAAATCTAGGGGATACAAAATCGGCATTGATGGCCGCTATATAGTCAAAACCATGCTCGTTTTTCCAATGTTTTAACGTTTTTAATGCTGATAGAACACCGTGCGAGCTATCCTCTTCGTCACATTCAGCGAGAAACACAATGTTGCCATCCAACTCTTCTGGATGTTCTGAATAGTATTTTAAAAGAAAAAGATGACTGGCGACCCCGCTTTTCATATCAAGGACGCCACGACCAAATAACCAGTCCCCGGAATGTAAATGTTCTTTGACGGAAGGGGAAAGTTCCTCCTTCTTTAGCGCTTTCATTAGTTCTTCTGGCAAGCAGGCCAGTTCTTTTAATTGATTGAAGTCGTCTATCCCCACGGTGTCAATATGACCCATTAAGATCACCGTTCGGTTGCTGGTTCCTTTCTGTCCTTTTACGAATGCAAGTACGTTATAGCGTTCCTGATCATCATCTACTGTCTGTTCCAAAGCTAGACTGTTAGTATTTTTAGAAAAGTAACAGAAGGAAGAAATGATCGAAAATAATGACTGGGCAATAACCTTTTCACCATTTGTGTTGACTACGCTTTCAACGGAAACGAGCTGTTTTGTAAAAGCGAGCACTTCTTCACGACATGGAAGCATGTGATGACCTCTTTTCTTCCTAAGTGGTATTGTGATTGGTTACTCTCACTATACCAAAAAAATGCTGGTTTGATAGCAGGTAAGAAATGACGTAAATTATACTTTTCGTACACGATCCTTAAGTAAATGAAAAAAGCGTGCTGCGAAAGATGGCAGCGCGCTTTTCCGATTGGAGAGTTATAATAACTTAATAAATCCGATCCCCATTGAAAATCGAATTTTTCACAATGACATAGTCGACATTGCGGATGGCCGATAACTTGTTTCCCCCTGCATATGAAATGGAAGATTGAAGGTCTTGCTCCATTTCAATTAACGTATCAATTAATGGACCTTTGTATTCCACATACATTTTTTTACCTTCAACATTTTTCCGTTCGCCTTTTTGGAATTCCGAAGCCGATCCGAAATATTCCTTATAAAGTTTTCCGTCTTTTTCGATTGTTTCACCCGGGGATTCCTCGTGTCCAGCAAATAAGGACCCGATCATTACCATCGAGGCACCGAATCGAATTGACTTCGCGATATCGCCGTGAGTACGAATCCCTCCATCTGCAATAATCGGCTTGCTTGCAGCCTTTGCACACCAACGCAGTGCTGCAAGTTGCCAGCCGCCTGTGCCAAAACCAGTCTTAATCTTTGTAATACATACTTTTCCTGGGCCGATGCCTACCTTTGTCGCATCTGCACCAGCGTTTTCCAATTCCCTTACAGCTTCTGGAGTTCCGACATTTCCGGCAATCACAAAGCTTTGCGGTAAGTGTTTTTTAATGTGCTGAATCATCTCAATGACGGCATTGGAATGTCCATGGGCAATGTCAATTGTGACATATTCCGGCGAAAGCTGTTCCTCTTTTAATTGTTCGATGAAGCGATATTCTTCCTCTTTGACTCCGACACTGATGGATGCGATTAACCCACGGGCTTTCATGTCTTTCACAAAGGCTAGCCGCTTTTCCGGCTGAAAACGATGCATGATGTAAAAGTATCCATTTTCCGCTAAAAACACGGCAATTTTTTCGTCAATAATGGTCTGCATATTTGCCGGGACAACAGGCAACTTAAATGTATGTCCGCCAAACGTTACAGATGTATCACACTCTGAACGGCTTTTTACGATTGATTTTGCAGGGATCAGCTGTATATCTTCATAATCAAATACATTTTCCAAACCAAACACCCCTAAATACGAATATTTGAAAATAAAACAATAAAAACGTTCGCCTTTGATAATTTACCTTATTTTTTTCAGTATGTCAAAGATTTTAACACTTTATCCCTAAACTCATCGAACCTCCCGTTAAGTCTAAGTATTATCCAAAATCAACCATTCAAAAAGAAATAAAAAGTCGTTGCCTTCATTGAAGTGGGATGCTACTATAGATTTATAAAAAATCCGATTGGAATACTATTGTATAAATTATGCTTTTGAAAAGCTAAATAAAATAGAAAAGGATAGTTGGAGGGGATTGTTATGAGTAGTCAAAATGCAACCGTAGATTTTAAATCATCCATTCGCAAGCCAAGCTTAGGAAGTGTAAACAGACCAATTACCATTTTTACCTTAGCCATCTTTGTGCTTGGCTTTTTCTTTCTTGGCAGCACCGTTTCGTATAAGCAGGCTTCCCTTTATTTAATTGCAGGTATGCTTGGGTTGGCTTTATATCATGCGCATTACGGCTTCACAAGCGCTTTTCGCGTGTTTCTGACACATGGACGGGGTGTTGGCATCAGGGCGCAGATGATTTTGTTCCTGATTGCGAATCTGTTATTTCTCCCGGTTCTGATGGGTGTTTTCGGCAACCAAGCAACAGGGTACGTATCTCCTGTAGGAATGTCCGTTTTGTTTGGTGCTTTTATTTTCGGTATTGGAATGCAAATCGGCGATGGCTGTGCTTCCGGAACGCTTTATCACTTAGGTGGCGGTGATTCCCGCGGACTTCTGACTCTGATCGGT
>JAKACS010000375.1 GCA_021821235.1 Bacillota bacterium | reverse complement strand
GCAAGGATAATCATAACTGGTACTTGGATAATGAGGTAAATGACTGTATTTTTAACCGTTGTTAAAAACGTAGGATCCTGAAGCAGCCGGGCGTAATTTCCTAGACCCACAAAATGCAAGTTAACCGCTGTTCCTGATAGCAATGAGAGGATCAATGCCTGAATCATTGGATAAAAATAAAAGAGGCAAATCATGAATGTAGCAAGAGCAATAAACGACCATCCTATGACGATGCTTTTTATTCTTGGCTTTCGGCTCGTTTTAACCACTTGCATGCTCTGGTTGGCTTTAGCGATGATCACATCAACTCAACTCCTTTGGTAGTAAAGCTTCGGGCGCAAATATGCTACTTGATAGAAACGGCCTCGGAAGGACTGCTTTTTGCTTTACTCCGTAAGACGGGTAGGTAAAGCGGCAAATTCCGAGGCTTTTTTCTTAAGATCCGATCTTGCGATTACTTAATTTGTTCTTCTGCTTGTTTTTGAGCATCCTCAAGAACTTTATCAAGGTTTTTGCCTTTTAAATAATCTTGCATACCTACAGCTAAAATATCCTCGATTGCATAAGTATTTAACCCGTAATTCACTTGAGGAATTTGACTCGTCCATTTAGAGAAGTCTTCAATCACTTTTTGACCTCCGAAGAACGGATCAGCAGCCTTGTAAGCTTCACTCTCAGCAGCTGGTTTGTATGTGCCAATTGCTCCAATTTCTTTTACAAGTGTTTGGTAAAACTCCACGTTGGAGCCAAAAGTTTTCGCTAAGAAATCAACAGCTTTTTCTTTACCAGGGATATTTAACACATACCAAGAGCTTCCGCCCAGGTTAGAAGCATTTACCGAATTTGCAATACCTGCTTGCTTTGGAAAAGGTACAACTGTCCATTTACCAGACTGGGAAGCTTCTGCTTTAATTGAGGCGGTAATCCAGTTTCCAGTTGGTACACTTGCGACATCCCCACTATTAAAAGCGGCAACAAATTGGCTCCAGTCCGATGTAGGTTTTACGATATTTGCATCTAGTAATGCTTTGTATGTTTGGAATGCTTCCTTTAATGCAGCATTTCCGGCAATATTAGGTGTTACACCATCTTTTTTCGAATACCATGAACCACTTGATTGAATCATCATACGAATAAGGCCAAGATCTTTTGGATCTTGTGTCAGCATTTGTTTACCTGTTGCAGCTTTAATTTTTTTGCCAATTTCAATGTATTTATTCCAATCAATGTTTTGGAGATCCGCCGGTTTGTACCCTGCCTTTTCCAGATAATCCGTCCGAACATAAAGACCACCCACACCCGAATCAAATGGAAGTCCGTAGTTTTCACCATTAAAACTGGTCGGCGCTAATTTATATGGTGCGAAATCAGCTGTCTTAAACGAACCAGTCAGCTTTTGAAACATATCAGGATATGCTTTCAGAAAACTTTGTGCCCGATAATCTTCAATTAAAACAATGTTTGGCAATCCTTTTGTTGTGCCAGAGCTTAAGTTGGTATTCAGTTTTTGAACAATATCAGCTTGTGCACTTTCAATAATCTTAACATTTAATTTCGGATCAACCTTTTTATAAGCTTCTTTTGCTAGATTCATTGCTTTAATGTTAAAATTTGGATCCCACGCCATTACCGTAATTTCATTTTGGTTCGTATTCTTGCCAGCAGATCCATTCGACTTTGAACCAGACGAACAGGCCGATAATAACAGCATACTTCCTAAAAAAAGTGCCAATAGTTTTTTCACCATTGTTCCCCCCACGTTCTTTTTTTGTAAGCGCTATCCAACTTACAAAACCATCTTATCACCTTAAAGAAGGCCAACGTTAGGAAGATATTTTTTTGTTTTTGTACTATTTTTGTAACTTGAATGCGTTTTCAACTGAATGAATTTGTACTTTCTTTGGATTTTGTGAAAATTTTTATAAGGAGTTGATTGGCATATTGATTCGGATTTTTGTCCCTTCGCCAACAACACTGGAAATGGTGACACCATATTGTTCACCGTAAATGAGTTGAATCCGTTCATGTACGTTCTTTACACCGATTCCTGAAAACAATTCTTGTTTTCGCCTTGTTCTCGGCAGCTCGCTATCAAAAGGACCTTCCATCCCATCGCCATTGTCGGCAACTTCACAGACTAATTGATTGTCCTCCTTCCAGATCAGCACATGAATAGTTCCTTGCTGTTTTTGATTAAAGCCATGAAAAAAGGAATTTTCTATAAAAGGTTGCAAAATTAACTTTGGTATTTGATAATCCAAACAATCCGGTGTAACAAAATATTGAACTTTTATCCGATCTCCATATCTTTTTTGATTAATAAAAACATAATTTTTAAGATTTTCCAATTCTCCCCGGACAGTAATGGTTTCATTCACATTGCCGATTGTATTTTGCAGTAAGGAAATCAAAGCATTTATGGTTGCTTCCGTTTCTTCTTTTCCACCCTGTTGAACCATGAATTTAATGGAGGTTAGCGTATTATATAAAAAGTGCGGATTAATTTGTTGCTGCAAAGCAGCTAACTCCGCATGACGCTTCTGCTTTTGTACCAGCACGAGCTGTTCCACATATTCATGAAGTTCATCAAGCATAGAATTGAAAGCATCCCCTATTTGTCTTGTTTCATATATTCCATTCACGGTCACATAGCGGTGGAAATCATGCTTGGATGTATCACTTATCTCTTTGACCAGCCTTGATAACGAATTTGTCAGACGCCTTGAAGAGAAGAAAACGATCATGAGGGCAATGATGACAATCCCCATTGAAAGGAGAAAAATGGCTTTTTTGTTAATGACATCTCCAATTGCCGCTTGCTTATCAATAATATTAAACAAATACATATCAAAAGATGGAAGATAGTTCATTAGAATAATTTGATCCTTCCCCATAAACTTTCCTGTCGTATACTGTTGCGTCTCGAAGTCTTTATTTTTCGTGTAGTCAATCAATTCCTTTGCTTTCTTTCCAATTTGTCCTGTCTGATTGCTGGATACAATCACACCTGATTGATTAATAAGAAACACATTGTTTCCTATGTTTGTATAGCTTAAATAAAATTTACGAAAGTCATTCTCCGGTATCGTAAAATACATGGAACCATACACTTGCCCTGACAAGCGATCCATTAATGCTTTCGAGGCCACAATGTAATTTCCTTCTGCTCTGCCCCTGCTTTTAGTTAAATGATCGTATTGATAGAGTAGTTTTTTCGGCTGTTTTAACGTATTTTGTTTGATTTTGCTCATTGTTAGTTCTTTGTCTGAAATAGGCCAGTATGTCCGGTCCGTCGTGTAAATCACCTTATTTTTTCCTATAACAAAAACACTCATATCATACAAATCCAAATTCGATTGAATATACTTCATCTGCTGCGAAATCATAAAAAACGAATCCATTTTTTCAGCATTTGTTTGCTCTTCCGTTAACATTTTCTTTATTGTACTGCTTTGAGCTAGTTTATCAGAGGCAATCACAATTGAATAATGAAAGGATTCAAAACTCTCTTTGATCTGATTCATCACTTTTGTATTCGTGATGCTAAACTTTTTTATAAAAAAACGCTCGGACATCCGAATCGTTGTCCAAGTAATCGTTACAGAAACCGTTATAATAATGACAAACGCAAGTAAAAACAGATTAATAAATAAGCCATTATGTTTAAACCGTTCCGGAATCAATTTCATCATGCTCTACCATCTCTATCTATTATATTTCCTTCTGTATTGGCTAGGAGAAAATCCTTTTGATTTTTTAAATACTTTGCAAAAATAACTATGGTCGGAATACCCTACCATCATGCTAATTTCAGAGATTGGTGCTGTACCACCGGCCAACAGCTTCGATGCTTCTTCAATTCTAACTTTATTTAAAAACTCCACAAAGCCTTCATTCGTGTGGGCTGAAAAATAACTTGAAAGATAGGATGGATTAAAATGAAAATGCTTAGCCACTTCTTTCAACGTTAATGGTTCTGCATAATGATTGATAATATACTCCATAACCTTTTTCACATTTACATTCGCTGGCTGACCAATCGCAGATTGAACACAATGATTCGCTTCGCTGAGAAATTGTTCTAACACTTCAATTGTTTCGTGAGCCGATTGAGCTTCATCAATCGATTTAAAGTACGAATACTTCGAGTTCTCCAATTCTTTCACATTATACTCCATATTTCCAAGGAGAATCGTGATATTAAACAGAATGTTTCCGAAGAAAGCTTTATATTCAAAAACATCTGTCATATAACACTTCGACAGGTTTGTTGCATGCTTCATTAAGTAGGAAAAAGCAGGTTCAAAGTGCTTTCGTTTTAATTCTTCCGTAAACCAGTCCAAATTAAAATTTTCACATTTTGACGGTCGTTCTGGCAGGGTATCCTTCATTAAAATAGGATATTCCGGAAAATAAAAGCGGTATTGAAGCAATCCTAAAAATTCATCTTTGTGAATTTTTCCAAGTTGA
>JAKACS010000374.1 GCA_021821235.1 Bacillota bacterium | reverse complement strand
TTTTTTCTACTACGTTACTATACTATGGAAATTTTCCAAGTTGTGGATTCTTCTTCTATTATTTTCATTTTTCATAATGATTCACGAATTCCGCGGCTCGTTATGGAAGTTCGAAATCAAATCGGTCACGATTGGAATTTATTTATGGATGTTCATTCCCTTTTTGCTTTATACGTTTGCTTCAACAAAAGTGAGATGGTACATCGAACCGGTTTATCCGGCCATTTCACTGGCAATTGGTTCTTTAGCAAGCAAAGCAAGTCAGGTAAAACCGATGATTATTCGATGTATTCTACTATTTTCAATCGTTTTTACCGCGATTGTGTACGAAACGCAAATTTTTATGTACATTCAGAATCCCATTCCAAAGTTGCAATTGAGTCTACTGAAAAATTTAGAAAGGAACAAAGAATTAAAGGGCTACAGTTTATACCGTTACCACCATAGTGACAGAGCCGTTTGGCAACAAAATCAGGTTTTAGCCGCGGAATTGTATGGGGACTTAATCATTCGGGACGGTGATTGGCGTACTTTTTTACTAAAAGATCACGCCCTACTTTTAGTCAAACGTGGAAAGAAAACACAGGAATTCATTCGAAACCATCGGTTAGCAGTGGTGTACGCAAACGAGTGGGGATTTATTGTCCAAAAACAAACAAGTCAGCCTTAGTTCTTAACCAGGCTGACCTTTATTTCTTATTTAGAAATTCTTACAATTCCTTCTGTTTTTGCCTCAACAAGTCCTTGTTTTTCGAGAACCACTTTTTCACCTTCTGCTAAGTTTGTGAAAATAATTGGTGTTATCGTTGACGTTGCGTGCTCTTTTATGTAATCCAAATCCACTTTTAGTAACGGCTGTCCTTTTTCCACACGGTCATTTTCAGCGACAAGGGTTTCAAATCCCTCACCCTTCAAGTTTACCGTATCGATACCAATATGGATTAAAATTTCACGGCCGCCGTCGGATAAGATACCGATTGCATGCTTCGTCGGAAAGAGATTGATGATTTTACCATCAACAGGTGAAACAACGAGACCTTCAGCGGGTACAATCGCAAAACCATCACCCATCATCTTCTTGGCAAAAACCCGGTCTGGAACTTCAGTGATCGGCTTGACTTCTCCTTTTAGCGGAGTGACAAAATCTTCTTCTTCACACTCTGTTTGCAGAACATCCGGATTGATCTCTTCGATTTGTTGCTCGACACCCTTTTCAGGCGCTTTTCCGAAAACTCGAGGAGTCTTTGCTTCCATAATAGCTTCCATTTGGCTTTTAATCATCTCAGAACGCGGACCAAAGATAGCTTGGATATTATCCCCAACCTCAAGAATACCAGATGCTCCAAGTCTCTTTAAGTCGTTTTTACTAACATTCTTACTATCATTAACTGTAACACGAAGACGGGTGATACAAGCATCGATATGAGCAATGTTCTGCTCTCCACCCATTGCATCCAGAATATGATACGGGAGATCCCCTGCCCGCCCTTTTGTTGCTTCTTTTAGTCTTGCATCTTCTTCGTCTTCTTCACGGCCTGGGGTTTTTACGTCAAATTTGACAATAATAAATCGAAAGACAAAGTAATAAATGATCGCAAAAACAATACCTAACAGGATGGCAATCCACCACTGCTCTTTTCCTGGAAGAATACCAAATAACAGAAAGTCAATAGCACCCCCGGAGAAAGTGTATCCAAGATGAACCTTAAAGAAAGCCATCAATACAAATGAAAGACCATCTAATACGGCATGAATAAAGAATAAAAGTGGTGATACGAATAAAAAGGAAAATTCAAGCGGTTCAGTGATACCAGTTAAGAAGGATGTTAAAGCAGCTGAACCTAGTAAGCCAGCTACAAGCTTTTTCTTTTCAGGTCGAGCTGTGTGATACATTGCCAGTGCTGCTGCTGGTAAACCAAACATCATAATCGGGAATTCACCTTGCATGAAGTAACCAGCAGTAAGTTTCACATTATCTTTTAATTGTGCAAAGAAAATCGTCATATCTCCATGTACAATTTGTCCAGCTGCAGTCTTATAAGTGCCAAGCTCATACCAGAACGGAGCATACCAAATATGATGCAGCCCAAATGGGATCAGTAATCTTTTAACAAATCCAAACATGAATACTGAAAAGTAAGTTCCGCTTCCCAGCATCCAGTTTGACACAGCATTCATACCATGCTGTATTGGCGGCCATATAAGCACTAACACTAAACCGGCAATAAACGAAAACGCTGCAGTTGCGATCGGTACAAACCGCTTGCCGGCAAAGAAACCGAGGAAAGAAGGCATCTCAATGTCATGGTATCGATTATAGGCAAAAGCTGCAATCAAACCAACAATAATCCCCCCAAATACCCCCGTTTGTAATGTAGGAATCCCTAATACGGTAGCATAGGATGGATCTTTAGATACCATTTTTACTGTTACACCAAGCCATGAACTCATTACCTGGTTTAAGACTAAATAGCCAACAATAGCCGCAAGAGCAGCAGCGCCATCCGCTGCTAATCCTAAAGCAACCCCTGCTGCAAAAATCAGCGCTAAGTTACCAAAAATAATGGAACCTGCATCCTCCATTACACTTGCAACCAACTGAATCCAACTTGCATTTAATAACGGAAGATATCGTAGCATAGTCGGCTGTTGAAACGCATTTCCTATCCCTAAAAGCAGACCTGCAGCCGGTAATAGGGCAACCGGCAGCATCAATGCTTTACCGACTTTTTGCAAAACGCCAAAGGCATTTTTAAACATAAAGATTTTCCCCCTATGAAACTTCACTCATTAAACGTTTACATTCTTAAAAAAAAGAAAGTAAAAAGGCATGAGTAAAAATAACCAACTGAAGTTTAACAGGAATAGAATTCCCTTATAACCTCAATTAATTCCCCTTACTCATGCCTGATCAAATCAGTAACACGTAAAAACAAGTTCGTAATCATTTTTTGCTAAGCCGCTGCAGATGCAATGTTAAATAAACGGCCTCTGCATCAAAAACTTTCTTTTTCAAAGAGTGTTGCATCACTTTCATAATCTTCCACGAGAGATTATAGCACACAGGATATTCAGCTTTCAAGAGAGCGGAAATCTTTTCTGGCTCTTCTACTTTTTCTCCACTGACAACTCTTTCAATGGTATAACGCAAATGACGAACAAGCCTCATATAATCAATGCTTTCCCGATCAATGTTTATTTTCAGCTGATCCTCGATCATATCAACAAGCTCTCTCACAAGCTGCGAATGTTTATTCACATCCGAAAGCTTTTTGTTGGTTAGAGAACTGTGAATATGCAAAGCAATAAAGCCAATTTCCCCCACCGGGAGCTTGATGCCTGTCTTATCTTCAATCAATTGCACAACTTCTGCCGCAATTTCATATTCTCGACGATAAAGCGTTTTCGTTTCAATCAAGAAAGGATTCTTAATTTCCATTCCCTTTGCAATTCTCGTCACTGCAAACAGCAAATGATCAGTAAGGGCGACATGGATATGTTCGTTCAAGGATGACTGGGTGCGCTGTTTGATCAGTTCAAATGCAGAAACAATAACATCATGCAACTCATGATCTACAAAGGGCAAAAGCTTTAAATAATTTTCTTGTTCTTTTTCATTTTTTAACACAAAAAATTTTTCAACAGAATCGGTTTCAATGGAGTCTCCCTGTTTCCGATTAAACCCGAGACCCTTCCCTATCAGCACAACCTCTTTATATGTCGGGTGCTCTGCTATCAACACATTGTTATTTAGTACTTTTTCAATCCGCAATTTTACCATTTGTCTTCCCCTCTTCACAAACATACCCTCAGTATTAAATATGTTATAAAAGTACATACAGGAAGTCAACGACAAAATTCGACCGAACCACTGAATCTTCTCGAGGAGATAGAAATTTTATGATGCACCTTTTGTTTTTAAAAAAAAGACCGAAGTTTGACTTCGGTCCGTAATTATTATTTTAAGAAAATAAAATAGAGCAAGAAAATCACAAAGAAGAAATACATAATCGGATTGACCTCTTTGATTCGTCCTTTCACAATCATCGTAATTGGATAGAAGATGAAACCGAGAGCAATCCCAGTTGCAATGCTGTAGGATAGCGGCATCGCAATCATCGTCAAGAAAGCTGGCACCGCAATCTCAAAACGCGTCCAGTCAATTTTACCTAACGAGGAAACCATCAGCACACCGACAATGATCAGTGCAGGTGCTGTAACAGATGATGTAATCACCGACAATAACGGGAAGAAGAAAAGTGATAAAATAAAGAACCCCGCCGTTACCAATGAAGCAAAACCGGTTCTTGCACCAGAAGCTACCCCGGCAGATGACTCAATATAAGACGTTGTTGTCGAAGTTCCCAAAATAGCTCCGACAATTGTCGCGATCGAATCAGAAACAAGTGCACGACCCGCATTCGGAAGTTTATTGTCCTTCATTAAACCCGCCTGGTTTGCCACAGCCACAA
>JAKACS010000373.1 GCA_021821235.1 Bacillota bacterium | reverse complement strand
TTGCAAGAATGTTAGGAACAAGCTGATTGTTTCCATTGTTTCCGGATGATTTAACTGTTTCCATAGCTGCAATTTTGTAATCGATTTCTTCTTGTTGTTTTCCTTTTTTGCTTGATCAAATGCAGCCAATGCTTGATTTGCCAGATCTATTGTCCCTTTTTGAACGAATGAATCTGCCAATTCGACTCCGGCAAACGCCTTTTCCGCCAAATCGAAGACCATATGGCTCGTCATCGCATCCTTAGCACTTGAAACCAATTGAGCCAAATCAAAAAGGGTGGACAATGTCCTACTTTCTTCAAGCTGTTTGAACTCACGTAGTGTACGTTCCAAGTTTTTGCTCACCTCGGGTAAGGCCCTCAATAGTTCAAGCGTTTCCGGCTGCAAGATTTCATCTGCAAGCTCAATCCCTTTCACGGCCTTTTCGGCGATGTCCTGAACCATATCCCCTGTGAAGGATGGCATAACCGATTCGGTAAAGCTTTGGATTTTTTCGATTGCTTGCTGCTCCTGCTTCGGGGCTGTTAATGCCATTTCAAACAACCTCCTCACATAATCCCTTTTGCATTCAGCCAGTACAATTCGTTATAAACCCCTTTAAACCAGTGCATAAAGTCGGATGGCTTTGCAGGAGCAGGGGGAGTTTGATAATCGAAGGTGATCATGCTGGCCTCCTCCAAGCTTGCCTCGAGAAAGCAGGCAACCTTGCCGTTATATACGGCTGTGTCCGGCAATCCTTTTAGACGATTCATTAAATTCTTAACTAACACTTCTGATTGATAATGGGCTGTTGAACCGGCCTTACTAATCGGCAAGTTCGTGGCATCCCCAATCACATAGACATCGTCTTGACCGGCCATTTTTAGCGAGTAACGGTCGGTCTCAATAAACCCCGACTCATCGCCTAAGTTTGACTGAATGATCACATCTGCCCCTTTATGTGCCGGGATACTGATCAAAAGATCGAATGGGTGCTCCTCACCATCCATTGTCACGGCTAGCTTTTCGTTCGGCTTTACTTCCTCAAGGTTAAAATAAGTCTCAAACTCAATTCCTCTTTGTTCAAATTGCGGCTCCGCCCATTCGGCAACCGGCTGAAGAGAATGAACCCGGCCGATAGGGTACGTATATTTCAAGACAACCTCTTTGCGGTTTCCTTTTTTGCGGAAATAATCATCCAACATCAATACTAATTCTAATGGAGCCGCAGGACATTTATGCGGCACATCGACCGTAATCAGAATGGTTCCTTTTTCAAAATTCACCAATTCATCGCGTAATTTTGTCGCACCCTCAAGGGTATAAAAATTTCTTGCCGCTTCTTTTAATCCCGGAAGGCTTTCAAAATCAGGATAGGAGCCAGTTGAGATGACAAGATAATCGTAATCGTATTGGCTTATTTTTGATTTAAGAAATTTATTTTTCACATCAATTTCGGTTATTTCATCCTCAATCAACTGAACATTGCGATGGGCAATAGACGATTGACTGCGAATAAAGTGATCCGGATTCTTTTCATTTAACGCAATGAATAGATAGCCTGGCTGATAAATATGCTTTGAAGAATTCGTAATTTGAACGATTTCAATTTCCTCATTTTGAATTTCCTTGCTTAGCTGACGAGCAAGCTTGTTAGCCACCATTGATCCGCCGCTGCCGCCGCCTAGAACTATAACACGCTTTGTCAACGTATTCACCCTCCACCTAATGAAACATGGTCGATCGAGCCCGAAAGCCCGATCGAATTTATCTCATTTTTTTAACTGCAATTCGGAAAAAACCATCTTCTGCTTTTGAATAAACCAGCTCATGTTTCATTTTCTTAACCCATTCCGGAATGTCTGTTGCCGATCCTTTATCGGATGACAAGACTTCAATAACATCACCGATTTGGCTTGCTTTGATTCCTTTGATCAATTCCATCAATGGTCCTGGGCAAAATGAACCTCTTGCATCTAACGATTTGCTAATCACGATTTCCGACACTTTTCATTCCTCCTATTTTTTCGGTTGAGAGATTGGCAGAAAAGGAGATTCTGCCAATCTTCGACGATTACATTGTCATCAGCTGGGCGTTTTGCGCCATTCCTAAAAACTTCGTGACCCCAATAATGTCATCAAAGAGATCAGACATATCCTCCTTTTCCCAGCCCATTACATCCATGGCCATGGCACATCCATAAATATGAATATCGCCGTTTTCTTTTCCTTCTTTTAACATGTCATAAAAAAGGGGAACTTGCTTGTTAAGTATTTCATTACCGACTGTTCCAGCTTGGAAATCTTTGTTTGCGATTGTATCTTTCTTAAACGCTTTCAATGCATTCATGGTGACAAAAAAGTTGACAGACATTCCCGACATGGCTGCAACCGAACCGACTAGAGCACCTGCGTGAAGCTTCTCTAAATCCTCAGATAACAAAATGACCGCTAAAGAAGGCACTTGATTCTCCATTTTTCATTCCTCCAAATTCGATTGATTTGCTTACATCTTCATTATAGTCATACCCCTACCCGTATGTCTGTTTCAATTTTGTGAATAAATTAACTTAATAATGAGATCTATACATATATCGTTTAAAAACAAAAAAGCAATCCAGCAATGATGTGGACTGCTAAAACTTACTATCTTTTCCCAATAGGTTTTTTTATTGTATATCAAAGCGTTTCCGTTTTCTTTTTTAACAAAAGTTATTCATGTTCAAATGGGCTTTCTGGACGATTTTCTTCTTTTAGTTCGTTTTCGTCTTCCCTCATTTGCCGACCCCAAAAGAATCCCCAAGGGTCTCTCCTTGGAAAATGATCCTCTTCATGTTGCCCCATCTGATTTTTCCGGCTCACAACAACATTTTCTGGATCAACAATTTCCACATTTTTTGCATGGATCGTTAAATGATCGACATGGATGGTTTTTCCCTTTTTAGTGGACATCTCCACACCTCCCCAAAATGTAATTCGATTTATCCTATTCATTTGAAATCAATGGGTATAGGCATGCGTTTACTATTTTTTCCTGGGAAGGGTATATAAAAAACCCACCAAGAATGTTTCGTTCCTGCTGGGTTTCGTTTTTAGGATCCCATTTCTGTTTCTTCCTTTGTAATTCGCCAGTCATGGGTATAGATATTAAAGCTTTGATTGCGTATGAAACCAACGGTGGTGATGCCTAAATTATTGGCCATCTCCAGTGCCAATTCGGTTGGTGCTGCCTTTGATAAAACAATCGGACAGCCCATTTTCGATGCTTTGATTAAAATTTCACTAGAAATTCTTCCACTGAACACCAGTACTTTATCACTTGTTGGTATGGCGTTTTGTATGCAATAGCCATATAATTTGTCCAAAGCATTGTGCCGGCCGATATCCATCCGCATCAAGATCATCCCGTCCTTGTCGCATAAGGCCGCATTGTGCACACCGCCTGTTCGCTTAAAGGTTGCCGCTTCCTGCTGCATGGATGTCATTAGGGAAATGCATTCGCTTGGCGACAATGACAGCTCGACATTGTGCAGTTTTTTTACGGTCAACGCATCATTGACGAAATAAAAACTTTGCCGGGACATGCCGCAGCAGGAGGTAATATAACGTTTTGAACGGAATTTCTCATATAGCTGCGGCTTTTGTTTTACCGCCACATGGGCAAAGCCCCGTCCTTCTTCAATCCAAAGATCCTCAATATCATTCATGCTTTTAATCACATTTTCTGAAGCTAAAAATCCGATCACCATTTCTTCTAAGTGCTCAGGTGTACAAACAAGGGTGGCAAACTCTTCTTGATTCAGTTTAATCGTTATTGGAAATTCGGTCACAATCGTATCGTCGGTTTGCAACAACTTCCCATCCTGAAAACGAACAATTGCAAAATTGGTTTCATTTTGCAGCAACACGTCTCTCACCTCTCAATCGGCTTATCAAAGACGAAAACCGAAATCGCGATATCCTCCTCAATATTGATATCTGAGAATAGATTTAGTAATTTTGCTTGAATCAATTCTTCCATTTCGTCTGGCTGATGCTGTTTGTAAAAATCCTGAATCATTTTGGTTCGCGCCCGGTGAACTTGGTCATAGCCTTCCGAACCTTGGATAATGAATTGCTCAACAGGTGTTAAATTTCCTTTAAGCGTCGTAATCGCCATATTCTCGGCAAAGATGGTTTTGATGGAATCAGGTCCTTTTCCAAATAAATCTTTCCGAACCTTGCGGACGAGCTCATTGAACTGATGTTCTATTTTGCTCATATAGCCTTTATTTTCCCCTTTCTCAAAAAAACAATCCTTGAAATTACTCTTTTAGCCCTTCGCCCATTCCTTTTAGCAGGTTTAGGCCGAATAAAACCGTCCGGTTAATATCTGGATCCTTCAAGGCTTTCAGAAGATCCATTACGCCGGCCTTCTCACCTTTTTTTAAACCTTCTTCTGCCTTTTGTAATCCATTCGATAGGCCGCCGATTAACTTTTTTGTCAAAGCTGGATCGACTT
>JAKACS010000372.1 GCA_021821235.1 Bacillota bacterium | reverse complement strand
GCAAAAGCAATTTAACAAAAGCTTGAATATTTATGAACTCCAATCGATATTGGCGGAATATGTTCTCAAGTAAAAGAAGAAAGACGAACAAGCCTTTCGTTGGGCGACGACTGCACTACAGTCTTTAGGAAAGGGAAAAAGCCGCCCTTTCCTACAGATTGTATTTTGGCTCGTCCTCCATTTTTTAGCCGAGTGCTCGTTTCAATCGTTCGAGGGCATCTGCGAGCATTTCTTTCTGGCAAGCAAAATTGAGGCGAACGAAGCCTTCACCGCCTAAGCCATACTTAGAGCCGGGTTCCAGTGCCACCTTGCCTTTTTCAATCAGCCGCTTTCTGATCTCTTTGTCCGATAATTGTAAGTTATGGCAATCGATCCAAAGCAAATAGCTGCCATCCGGTTCCATGCAGGAAAGCTGCGGCAGATTTTCCGCCAAATAGCTTAAGGCAAATTGCTTATTTTCCTCCAAATAATCGATCAATTCTTCGAGCCATGCTTCACCATGCTGATAGGCAGCCTCCATTGCCAAAATGCCAAACGTATTCAAGGAAAAAAAACCATGGCGTCTTTGAGTTTTGAGAAACTGCTCCCTTTTTTCTTTCGATTGAATGACGACTGCTGAAGCTTGAAGGCCAGCAAGATTAAACGTTTTACTTGGGGAAAGACAAGTAATGGTAATCGCTGCGATTTCGTCGCTTAATGATGCAATGGGATAATGCTTATGGGATCGGTAAACAAGGTCTGAATGAATTTCATCAGAAACGATATAACAATTGTATTTTACGCATAACTCCCCAATTTTTTGCAATTCATCACGGCTCCATACGCGGCCGCCCGGATTGTGGGGATTGCATAACAAAAACAGTTTGCAACCATTTTTTACTTCTTCTTCAAATTGTTCAAGATCAATCTCATACCGGCCGTTCGTTAATTTTAATGGTGAGTTGGCAACTACCCGGTCATTTTTTTCAATCATTTCAAAAAACGGCGTGTAGACTGGAGATTGCAGCAGGACTTTGTCTCCGGGTGCTGTAAATGTTTGAATAGCCATGCTAATCGCTTCGACAACACTGTTTGCATACAAAAGGGTATCGGATTCAATAGTCCACTGATGCCGTTTATGAAGCCAGGTTTGAATGGCACTGTTTACCGATTGCGGGATAAAGGTATAGCCAAAGATTCCGTGTTCGATGCGCTTTTTTAAAGCATTAATAACCGCTTTCGGTGGGCGGAAATCCATGTCCGCCACCCACATTGGCAAAAGATCTTTTTCTCCAAATATCGCCTCTGTCCGCTCCCACTTAACTGAAGCTGTTTGCATTCGGTCAATTTTCTCATCAAATATGGACAAGCCAACCACCATCCTTTATAAAATAAATACCCTCTCCATTCTATGTTAAAATAAATGAAGATAAACTGAAACTAAAAAGGTGGCAAAATTGACGTTCAATCCAGAAAAACACAATAAAGAAAACTCGCCGACTGGCGAGCCTTTGGCGAAGACAGAGGCGTAGTTGCCCTTATGCGTTCAGAATTTATGGATATAAATTCTGATTAGCAAAAAAAAGGGACATACCATGAGGTTGTCCGCTTCAAAAAGGGGGGAATACTAGAAAGCCTTATAGAAATATTGTTTCCAACTTTTTCATCTTTTATACATTTTCAGAAAAAATTTTTGAAAAGGAAAGGACAAATCCTTTCCATGATGAAAATCTTCACCGTAAAGCCCGTCGTTTTTGCCCTGTTTTTCATAAGGCTTTCAATTTCACATTCAATGGCAGTTGGGGGTACTTTTATGCCTGCTTGAGTAGTTCAGAGGCAGGGATGTCGAGAACAGTCGATAGTTTTAAAATGGTGTGGGTAGTAGGAGTTTGCAGGCCGGATTCATATCGATTAATTGTATCGGCACCGACTCTGATTTTTCTCGCTAATTCTTGCTGTGTAAGATTGCATCTTTCCCGGCATTGTTTAAGGTTTTCACCGAACGAATTCATTTGCTTCACCCCTCCTTTCTTTTTTAGTAACAGCTCTTGTCAATTTTTTAGATATCCCCAACTTTATTGTATCATGTTCATGCATTTTCCTCGCTCCGGTTTTTGAACATTCTGTTAATAATGCAAAAAAGTTATTTTTGATAAAAAATATTCGATGTGATATAATGTTTCAATGCATATAAAATGAAAAGAAAAATTACTTATTTAGGAGTGTTTTCATGACAGATAAATTAGAAGTTGGCAATATAGTAACGGGTAAAGTGACAGGAATCCAACCGTACGGTGCATTTGTAGCACTTGATGAACAAACGCAAGGACTTGTCCATATTTCTGAAATTACCCACGGTTATGTAAAAGATATTAATGAGCATTTAAAAGTTGGCGATGAAGTAAAAGTAAAAGTACTCTCCATTGATGAAAGTGCTGGTAAAGTTGGCTTATCGATTCGCGCAACGGAGGACGTTCCACAGCAAATGGCAATAAAACCAAAAAAAGCGCGGAAACGCCAGACGGCGACTATTTTGCCAGAATCGGAAGAACAGCAGGGCTTTAATACATTGAAAGAGAAACTTCAAGAATGGATTGACCAATCCCAGCGTGAAGACTTAATAAAAAAGTAATAAAAAAATCCTTGCATTGAGAGAGAATGCAAGGGTTTTTCTTGCTTATCTTGTCGGACGGGCTTCAGGCTCCCGTTCCAATTCTTCGTTTGGTTTAAAGAGAAGTCCTAGGTTTACGAGGCCGGCAATTCCAATTAAACCGTAGATAATTCTTGAAACGGCTGAGGCTGATCCGCCGAAAATTGCAGCAACAAGATCAAATTGAAAAAAACCAATTAATCCCCAGTTGATCGCGCCGATAATGGTCAGAACCAAGGCAGTGCGTTGTATGCCACTCATGCTGTTCCCTCCTTCATTAAATGGGTTCTTATTTAGAGTCAGCATTCTTGAAAAAAATATTCATCGAAAAGTTTTAGAAAATTTATAGGCGGGAAAAATAAATCGCGATCTTTGCATTCGACGCGAAAATCCATAATAATAGGATTGAAAAGGAGGCTGAATGAATTGGAAAACTTTACTTTCGTGAATCCAACAAAATTAATTTTTGGCAAAGACCAGCTTGAACAATTGAAAACGGAGATTTCGCAATATGGGAAGAACATTTTGCTTGTTTATGGCGGCGGCAGCATTAAGCGCACTGGTTTATACGATAAGGTGATAACTTATTTAAAAGAAATCGATGCCAAAGTTTTTGAATTGCCTGGTGTTGAACCGAATCCCCGTTTGGCAACAGCGAAGAAAGGGATCGAGATTTGCAAAAATGAAGCCGTTGACTTTATTTTAGCTGTTGGCGGCGGCAGTGTCATTGACTGTACAAAGCTCATTGCAGCCGGCTCAAAATACGATGGCGATGCGTGGGATCTTGTAACGAAAAAAGCTTTTGCAACGGAAGCCCTTCCATTTGGAACCGTGTTAACGCTCGCTGCAACTGGTTCGGAAATGAATTCCGGATCCGTGATTACTAATTGGGAAACAAAGGAAAAATACGGCTGGGGCAGCTCGGTAACCTTCCCAACATTTTCGATACTAGATCCGGTATATACATACACGGTTCCAAAGGATCAAACAATATACGGAATGGTTGACATGATGTCGCATGCGTTTGAACATTATTTTCACCTTGAAGAAAATACTCCGCTGCAGGATCGAATGGTGGAATCTCTTTTGCAAACGGTGATGGAAACCGCGCCGAAACTTCTCAATGATTTGGAGAATTACGAGTATCGTTCGACAATCCTCTACTGTGGAACAATGGCGTTAAACGGAATGCTGTCCATGGGTTATCGCGGCGATTGGGCAACGCACAATCTTGAGCATGCGGTTTCTGCGGTTTATGATATTCCGCATGGCGGCGGACTCGCGATTCTTTTCCCTAACTGGATGAAGCATAACTTAAAAGTGAAGCCGGAACGCTTTCAGCAGATGGCAGTAAGGGTGTTTGGTGTTGATCCGCAAGGAAAAACGGCTGAAGAGACCGGCCTTGAAGGTATTGAAAAACTTCGCGAGTTCTGGACAAGTATTGGAGCTCCATCCCGACTGGCCGATTATGAAATTGATGACAGCCAGCTTGAATTAATGGCAGACAAAGCAATGGTCAATGGTGAATTTGGCAACTTTAAAAAGTTGAACAAGGAAGATGTACTCGCGATTTATCGCGCATCTTTGTAAATACCGGGGAAAGGAGCTATTCGCCCGTTGAAAGGGTGAGGGTGAGTAGCTTCTTTTTAGCGAATTTTCCGTGAAATGTACTAGTCAAAACGTAAAAAAATTATCGAAATTGGTTACGCTTACATTCCGACCAGTTCCTTGATTATCTGTTCACCATTCGTTAAAGTTAAAGTGGTATTGAAAAAATTCTACGGAGGACTTAAGAAAAATGACACATATCCGTTTTGATTACACGAAAGCGCTAAGCTTTTTTGGCGAACATGAACTTACATACTTA
>JAKACS010000371.1 GCA_021821235.1 Bacillota bacterium | reverse complement strand
CATGTGCATTGATTATTTTTGCGAATACGCCGATGTATGCGACGTATGCAGACCCGGAAGCATGGAGGCAGGCAATGAGTTTAACTATTAACTCCGCTCATTTTGCTCATTTACCTCTTAGCGGACCAGGGTTATTTAGCTCCATGTCGCCGCTCCATGACCAGCAGCTCGGGGGTGTGCTCATGAAGGTGATTCAGGAAATCATTTATGGTGTGTTTCTTGGCCGCGTATTTTTTGAATGGTATAAAAAAGACCAAAAGGAAACTTAAAAAAGAATTGCAGAAGCAATTGCAGCCATCGCTTCTCAAATTACTATTCTCCTAATTCGATGGACTTACACATTGAAATAAACAAGGAATTCATCTAAAATTATTTTAGTAAAGCTAGTAGAAATGGAGGTGGGTCCATGACCTTTTCTTTACCGATCCTGCCGACGATTAGTACATCATTTATCGTGTTAAGTGCGATTACGGTTGCGCTCGGCTGGCGGCAGATCAAAAAGCGCAAGATTGAAGCACATAAAAAGACGATGCTGGCCGCTGCAGTTTTTGCGCTGATCTTTTTCATTATTTATGCAGCAAGAACGATCTTTATTGGCAATACATCTTTTGGCGGCCCTGAAAATATGAAGCCTTATTACACGTTGTTTTTAATCTTTCATATCACGTTGGCAACTGTTGGAGCGGTTTTTGGGATTGTTACGCTTTTAACCGGGTATAAAAATATTCTGGCAAAGCATCGCAAACTTGGCCCGATTACAAGCATCATTTGGTTTTTTAGTGCCATTACCGGAGTAGCGGTATATTTGCTGCTGTACGTTTTTTATAAAGGCGGCGAAACGACTTCGATGATCAAGGCAATTCTTGGTTTTTAATCTCATTAATGGTTAAGCAAAAGCCCGCATGAAAATCCATGCGGGCTTTTACAAGGAGAATTTTTCAATTTCAGTTTTTACTTCTCCAAGTATTTTTTTGCATTGTTCAACAAGAGTAGCTGGGAAGTATTCATCTTCGCCATATTCCACGCCGTGCGGATAATAATACTTAGCTAAAATCGGTTCAAGTAACTGGATAATTGCTTTTTCTGCTCCTACATCCCCTTCGGTAGCATACCCTTGAACACGAAGGTAATATACGCCTTCTTTCAGTTCAAATTTACGGTCATATGTAACTCGTTCAAAATCCCATTGGCCTTCCCGCACAAGCCCGAATTCCAGCATAGTCTCATCAAGGCGGTTTAGGTCTGCTTTTAATAATGCAATCCCCGTTGATTCAAATTTCAATCCATTCCCCTCCCTTAAATATTCAAGTATTTTTGAAATGAAGGCGGTACCATTCCCTCAATTTAATAATAATTGAATTTTCAGTCTTAAGCAATCAATACTGTCACAATGTTTTTGAATAAATATTCCATAGCTGGAAACGCTATAAGTATGGTGATACGTTGCGCTGAAAGCTTTAATTGGAAGGCAAAGATGGATTTGAGAAAAGGAGAATGAAAAATGGGAACAATTCGCGAAATCATGACAGAGGATGTAGAAAGCTGCTCTTTGTTGGACAATGTTTACGAAGTTGCTGTTAAAATGAAAGAATTAAACGTGGGAGCGATACCGATTGTCGACCAAGGGAAACTGGTTGGAATGATAACGGATAGAGACATTGTCATGCGCGGCATTGCCGAAAAACGGCCGGCTTCGTCAAAAGTTGAAACCATTATGAGCAAGCAACTTATATCGATTAGCCCTGATGCGTCAACACAGGAAGCCGCCAGATTGATGGCAGAACACCAAATCAGGCGTCTCCCGGTTGTAGAAGGAGATCAATTAGTTGGAATTGTCTCACTTGGGGATTTTGCCGTTCGGGAAATGACAGATGATCAGGCAAAGGCAGCCCTGTCCGAAATATCTGAAGCCAATTTTGATGAGCTTCAACACTAATAGTATATTCTGTTAAAACAGGTGCAGACAAGCAGCGCCTGTTTTTCCGTTTTCGTAAAAATGGTTTAAACTATTAAATTAAAAGATATAGGTGATATAATTAGTTGTAGAGGGCGTATAATGATAGAAAGGGATTTGAAGGGGGGATAAGCCTCTGCGTATACTGATGAAAATCCTGATTCTCTCTGCCATTATTCTTACAATCGGTTTTTATGCAGGATTAAATGGGCAGGGTGGAAAGGATGTTTTAATAAAGGACCATGCAACACCGCAATTAAAAGAGCAAGAAGTGAACAAAGCAACTTCGCAAACAAAAGCTCCGGTTTCTGCAAAAGCGAAAGAAGGGCTGTCGCTGTTAATTGGACAAAATGTCCAAGCGCTTGAAAAATCATTGGGCCAGCCACAACGGATCGACACATCCATCTATGGATATGAATGGTATATTTATAATCAAAGTTACCGCAGCTATGTTCAAGTTGGCGTACAAGACAACCGCGTTGTAACGGTTTACGCCATCGGTCAAAATTTGGATGTTGCCCCATTTGCTATTGGGCAGTCGGTTGAAGAAATTTTTAACACTCACTATATTGATGCAAATGTCGACATTAAGCTGGATGGGAATACGTATCGGTTTGAGCTGAATGACACCGATTTAAATTTGCGTCCATTAATCCAACTTGGGGACATTTATGCCCAGCTGTATATTGATAAATTCACAGGGAATCTTTCAAGCGTTCGCTTTCTGGATGCTGCAACGATCATAAAACAACGTCCGTATGGGCTTGTCTACCGGGGAAAGTTAATTGAGCCGGCAGCGCCGAGCGATAGCTTATGGCGAAGCGTGGAAAAGGGAGAAGAGCAAGAAATTCTTGACTTGACGAATGTTCTTAGGGTCAGAAATAACTTAAAACCGCTTAAATGGGATCAAAAGACGGCCGATGTCGCATATGAACACAGCAAGGATATGGCGGTGAATAATTATTTTTCCCATACTTCAAAAAAATATGGAAGCCTCTCCGACCGGCTTAATTTAGCAAAAGTTGTTTTTCAATCTGCGGGGGAAAATATCGCGGCAAACTACAATGATGCCCCTGCTGTTGTGGAAGGGTGGCTGAATAGCAAGGGTCACCGGGACGCGCTGCTGAATAAAGAGTTCAGTTACCTTGGCGTTGGCGTTTACCAAAAATATTACACGCAGAATTTTGTTCAAAAATGGGAACAATAATCCAAGATTTCCACCCCCAAAAAGAGCGGACATATCGTTGCTTTTTGGGGAACCTGTTCTCCCCTACACTTTTTTAACCTGGTTTATATAAAATTGATCACCGCGAAATCCTCCAAATACACTTACTTTTTCACCAACTTGAAACGTTTCCGGAGCAAATGGTTTTGTTATTGGCGTCACTTTTTTTACTGTTAATCTTCTTGTTTCTGTTTGCAATTTGAGCTCTTGTACGAAAAGATAGCGGTTGTAGTAGAATCGCTGTTTTTCGTTCGTGATTTCTTTGATTTCGCCTACAAAAACGGCTTCCTCCGGGACAACGCCGGCTTTAAGCCATTTTCGATCCTGCTCTTTCATTTCTTTTCGGGTAATCCAAAAAAAATAAATGCATAGAATTGGAATAATAACTGCGGCAACCATGAAAACTATCCCTTCTTCAAGCGTTTAATCGATTGAACTGTATTGTAAACATCTTACCACTAAAAAGGCAATTTTTCACCGGGATTGCACTTCACCAAATGCACAAAAAGGCATATCGTAATATAGGCGAGGGAATTGGCAGAGGTGAGTACAGATGACTAGCAAAAAATTGCATCCTTCCGTATTGAAGTTCAAGGAATTTGTCAAAAACAATCCAAAGGTAATCCAAGAAGTTCGGAAAGGCAATGCAACTTGGCAGGAATTATATGAAGATTGGTATTTACTGGGTGAAGATGACGAGCGTTGGAATGTGCTGGGGACGGAAAACAAAACCGAGACAACGGTCTCAGACCAGAAAAATGATTGGATGTCCAATATTATGGGGATGTTGAAAAAAATGGATCCTAACCAAGTTCAACATCATATGAACAATCTAAGCCAGGCAATCGGAGCAATCCAAGGACTGCTTGGCCAGTTCCAAAACAGCAATCAGCAAAATGCGCCGAGAGGGAATGATGGACCCGCAAATCCTTTTTCTTTTCGAAAAGATTAACGGGAAGGATGAAAAAATATGAGAAAAGATGTTGCCGAATTTCTGGAACAGCGAAAGGATCTAAAGCAATTTATCCGGGAACAGCCGCTATGGTATCGAAAATTGACAAGAAATCCGTATGATTTGCAATCGTTGGAAATTGCTTCATTGCATTATTATCAAAGAACGATTCCCCACCAGGTTGAAAAGTTCTCAAACGGCGTCCAGATGGCATCGATGATGTTCCATATGTTTCAATCCATGCAAAATCAAAATTAGCAAAAGGCTCAAAATCAACAAAATTGAGTCTTTTTTTCTTGGAGTAAAATCAATTATTCTGGCAAACAATACAGTCATAGAAGGAGTGATTTGATTGAAACGGAAAAT
>JAKACS010000370.1 GCA_021821235.1 Bacillota bacterium | reverse complement strand
GATTATTCCAAAATAAATATTGAGCACGATACAAAAGAAATCAATAAATTGATTTTTACGATCAATTCGTTTACCGCAAATTTTTTCTTTTTGGAATTGGCGACACAATCGCAGGGACGTGATCTTTTTATTTATTTGCGGAAGGTGTTTAAAATTGATTTACTCTACAATGACACAAGGCAAACCTTGTCTAGTTTGTTTAAGTACCAGGAAAACGCCGCAACGAAAAGAGACAGTACGCTGCTGTTGATTTTAACACTTTATACGGTCATTGGCGGAATTTTCGGCATGAATTTTGTCATTGATGATTTAAAAGGGAAGATTCATTGGCAAAAAATGCTTTCCTATAACCCTTTTGAATACTTTGCCCTTTTTTTGGCAATCAGCGGCTTATTGATTTCCGCCTTTTTAGGCATCCAAAATTTCATTCACTGGCGTAAGGAAAAAAGGGAAAAACAGCTGTGGATGTCTGAAACAATTATTTCTGAAAAAAAACAGTCTTAAGCAAAAAATGACTGTTTTTTCGAGTAAAAAAGTAAGGAGTACTCATGATTCGTACAATTGCCATCAACCAGCATCACAAGTTAGTCAAAGACCTTCAAATAACAGATGTGGTTTCCGGGAATTATCTTTGGTATTGGATTGATTTTTCCGCACCGAGCAAAGAGGAAATTGATTTGCTAAGGGATCCGCTACAATTTCATCCACTGGCCATAGAAGATTGCATCTATACATTGCAGCGCCCAAAGCTCGATTATTATGAAGGGTATACTTTTTTTGTCACACAGGCATTGAACCAAAAGACAATCTCGCGTGAGGAGGTCGACTTTTTCCTAAGCGCCAGCTTTATCGTCAGCTTCCATCATAAACCATCGTCTGAAATTGAGGAAGTCTGGAAACGAATAAATGAATCCCAAGCCCATGAGATGAAAAAATGGGATCCGTCCCATGTGCTCTATTATGTACTAGATAAAATGGTGGACAATTATTTCCCGCATGTATACAAGATTGAGGATAATTTGAACAAGATCGATGATAATTCGCGACGAAGAACGATGGAAGCGCTGCTTGTCGATTTGTTTGACACAAGGCATGATCTTCTTTCGCTCAGGCATACGATTACGCCGATGCGGGATCTTGTTTACCGAATTATTAACTCACAGCGCTTGCCGGGCATGAAAGGAAAAATTGAATACTTCTCCGATATTCATGATCATTTGCTGAAGTTATCAGAAATGATCGAAGCAAACCGGGAACTTGCGAGTGATATTCGCGACAGCTATATTTCGCTTAATTCGCATCAGACCAATCATGTTATGAAAGTGTTAACCGTGTTTACAACCATTTTCATGCCGCTTACCTTTATAGTCGGTGTTTACGGTATGAATTTCCAATACATGCCTGAATTATCGTGGAAATACGGCTATTTTGCTATTCTCCTTGTTATGTTTCTTATTGGAGCTGGGATGACGTTATGGTTTAAGAAGAAAGGATGGTTTAAATAAAGAAGTAAGGGAGCACAAAGAATTCTACGTGCCCCCTTACCAATTTTTGTAGTCGATTGTTCCCCCTGTTAAGTCAATCGTGTTGCGCTCTCCCTTGTAATAGGTTTTTCCATCCTTTTTTACGATCAAGTTTTCATATGTGTAAACTTCCTGGCCATTAGGCAGATGCACTACGACCTTTTTTCCCAAATGTTCCTTTGGTGAATCAATCCGTATCGTTCCATGCCAATATTGGTTCAATTGATAAATACCAAACAATAAAATGAAAAACGTCAGGATGATAAAGAACGGACCTTTCCAATGAATTTGCTTCGGCTTATCGCGGTATAATTCAACTCTGGTCATTTTCTCCTCTTCCCCTTTAAACTAACTTAGCTTTTTCTCCAAAAAATCACCGATTTACCTACATTTATTCCCAATATTTTTAAAAATATTCGCAAAAGTTGATAAAACGGTCCCTTTTAATACTATGCAGTCAAATCAGCAAAATTGCTTGTTCGCTTTCTTTTTTTGATTCGATGTATAATAAGGAAGAAAAGAAAGGAGAATTGATTTTGACCTATCCAAACACCGATGAAATCATGAGTTTATTGAAGGATTTGGTTTTAACTCCAAGTCCAACGGGCAACACCTATCAAGTGATTGCGTTTGTTGAGAATTTCTTACAAGAATTAGGAATTCAAACGAAGCGAAATCGCAAAGGCGGTTTAATCGCCACGATAAATGGAGAAGATTCAAGCAAGCAGCGGATGCTAACAGCCCATGTTGACACCCTTGGGGCGATGGTAAAGGAAATCAAACCAAGTGGACGTTTAAAAATTGATCTAATTGGGGGATTTAAGTTTAACTCCATTGAAGGCGAGTATTGTCAAATTGAAACAAGCAGCGGCAAACTGTATACTGGAACGATTTTAATGCATCAAACCTCTGTGCATGTATACAAAAATGCCGAAAAAGCGGAAAGAAATCAGGAAAATATCGAAGTACGAATTGATGAAAAAGTAAATAATGCCGAGGATGTCCGCACACTAGGTATCGAAGTAGGTGACTTTATTTCTTTCGACCCGCGTGTTGAAATCACTTCAAGCGGTTTTATTAAATCGCGGCACCTTGACGATAAAGCTAGTGTCGCCATCCTGCTCCAGCTTTTGAAACAGATAAAAGTGGAAAATTTACGTCTTCTACACACAACACATTTTTTGATTTCGAATAATGAAGAAATTGGCTATGGCGGCAATTCGAATATTCCTCCGGAAACCGTTGAATATTTAGCTGTCGATATGGGCGCCATTGGCGATGGTCAGGCAACAGATGAATATACGGTATCGATTTGCGTTAAAGATGCAAGTGGTCCTTATCACTATGGACTAAGGAAAAAATTGGTTCAACTTGCTGAAGCCAAGCAAATTGAATACAAGCTTGATATTTACCCGTACTACGGCTCCGATGCCTCTGCCGCGATCCGCTCCGGCCATGATATTGTTCACGGCTTAATTGGGCCTGGTATTGATGCTTCCCATGCCTTTGAACGCACTCATCGCACATCAATCGAAAACACAGCAAAACTGCTGTATCATTATGTACAAACGGAAGTTATTAAGTAATCAAAAACCGGGCAAAAACCGCCCGGTCCTTATGCAATTGGAGTTCCCACTCTAGTCTTGTAAGGCAAGAATTGCTTTTTCCGGAATTCCACATAGTCCAAAACCACCACGCCATCTGAAATATCTAGGATTGCTTCTGCGAAGGAGTTCATTATTTTGCCGTTGTTCACAGAATCTGCCTCTTTTAAAAATTAAACTTGTTAATTTTTAAATTGATACTTAAAATTTAGACTGGATATACAGGGTGCTTTCGTTCTGAGAAAATAAAATACTTTGACGAATATACCTCAAAACGATTGACAAGCTCTGTACGCAATGCATTTACTGGAATAATACCGTCAATCACCATTTCAGATGCTAAACGATAAATATCAATGTCTTCTTTATATCCCTCACGTTTTTCTTCTATAAATACTGCTCGCTCATCTTCAGGCAATGCCGCAATTTTATTAGCATAAACGGCATTTACTGCTGCTTCCGGTCCCATCACCGCAATTTGTGCAGATGGTAAGGCAAGACAAGCATCGGGTTCGAATGCAGGGCCAGCCATCGCATAAAGACCAGCACCATAAGCTTTACGTACAATAATCGAGATTTTTGGAACACTGGCTTCAGATACCGCTGAAATCATTTTAGCACCGTGGCGAATGATTCCTGCCCGTTCCACCTTTGTTCCAATCATAAATCCAGGCACATCAGCCAGGAACAATAGCGGAATATGGTAAGCATCACAAAGATTAATAAATTTGGCGGCCTTATCAGCTGAATCGTGGAATATGATATTCAGCTAACGCATCTTGCAGACGATTTATCGCCTCTTCTCGATTGTTGCCTTTGACCACAAGCTTAGCAATCATTGGATCATAAAATGGTGTGACTACGGATTGACCATGAAAGCTTGCGAATCATTTTTTGTTCTTTCGATAAATCAAAATTCATGGAACCACAAACCTTTCTCAATATTCTGACTATTTTAATAAAAAAAACGACTTTGCTACGGAAACTTTTTTTCTAAACAATTGGGAATCGTTAACCCAATTTCTTTGCCATACAACCTTTTATTAATTTCAAAATTTTCATATAATAAGAATATAACGATAATTTATATTCTGCTATGTGGATTTTGATGAAGATTTCAATGAAAAATTTGTGGTTTTTTACGGTCAATTCCAAATAATTTTCATTTTACATCTGTCATTTGTTTACCTATTTTGCAACGGGGAAAACGTATTGGACGCAAAAAGTAGTGCAATTTCTTATTCGAAATGCACTACTTTTACAAGAGAATTTATAAATATTCTATTTTCTTAAATTTGCTTTATCGCAGCTGTTTTCTCCACGGCTTTTCTTTTAGCCAAAGAATCATAAAGCCGGTGGAAAACCAAAGGACAGCGA
>JAKACS010000369.1 GCA_021821235.1 Bacillota bacterium | reverse complement strand
TTTTGACCTTGGTTTTCAATCTATTTTTTGATGGTATCAATTGGAGCACCGCCTGTTGTAAGCAGGCAGAAACTTCTTGACCAGAACATTTCTTTCCATAGCTTTTTTCTGATAGGTGGAAAGTCTCTCTTTATCAATCGAGAACTTGCACTCTTATAAACATTGATGAACTTTGATCATTCAGAGTTTGGATGTGCTTTGAATAAGATGTGAATAAGGTCTTTATCATGATTTCATTCCACTAAGAAATATTGTACTTACTTCCAATCTCAGTGAACATCTCTTTTGTAAAATCAGATATTTCACTGTCAAACACTTGTTTGCGATATTTTACAACCAGTGCAAGATGATAATGCATCAAGAATACTGAATATTATTACTGTCTAATTTCATTGATAAATCAATTTATTCTATCTAAGACTGATTATACCCAAACCTTTGGCTAAAGCCAACCGAAATTCATCTCCCACCTACTCATTGGGCTTTAGCCCTTCCCATTCCTTGAGGATGGGAGACTTCTTTCGGAAATCCGTTAAAGCATTATCAAAATCTGTTTGGTCAACTTCTGAAGTAAAATTTAGGGAATATGCAATGTGAAATGTTAACATTATCTAGTAGATAATTCCCTTTTTCTCGAAGTGAATTTATGCTTTCTTATTCTAGCTAAAAAGACCTCCATCACTAGAGGTCTCGATCATCATCCTAATTTGATTTTCTCTGCAATCTCGATTGGTCTTTCAAGCCATTGTGAAGCGATCGTAGTAAAGATTTTCTTGGACCCCGTCATGTAAAAAGAATGCTCAGGCAGCTCGTCACGATCGGCAAACATATCATTGTGGCCAAGGATCGTACTTATTTCCCTTGCTGTTTCTTCCCCTGAACTGATGACCTTCACTTCCGCTCCCATTACTTCTTTGATCAGCGGCTCAAGCAATGGATAGTGGGTGCAGCCGAGAATCAATGTGTCGAGTCCTTGTCCCAGCAATGGTTTCAGCGTTTCCGTTACAACTTTCTTGGCAACATGGCCATCGAATTCTCCGCTCTCTACCAGCGGTACGAATTTTGGACAGGCGAGTGCTTCAATCTTAGTCTTTCGGTTGATCGATTTCAAAGCATGCTCATACGCCTGGCTTTTCACTGTGCCTTCCGTGCCGATAATCCCGATCTTGTAATTTTCCGTTACCTTGATGGCTGTTCTTGCACCCGGCTGGATGACCCCCAATACAGGAATGGAAAGCTCTTCCCTGATCTCCTCCAAAACCACTGCTGTCGCTGTATTACATGCAATGACAAGCATTTTAATATTTTTCTGAAGCAGGAACTGGGTCATTTGCCAAGTGAATTTTTTCACTTCTTCGACAGGCCTTGGTCCGTAGGGGCAACGAGCCGTATCACCGACATAGATGATCTGTTCGTAAGGTAGCTGCCTCATTACCTCCTTGGCAACAGTTAACCCGCCTACTCCTGAATCAATGATTCCAATTGATCGATTCAAAAAACTCGCCTCATTCTCCACGCATTTCTTGATGTAATTTTGACAGGCGTTCCCTAAGCGATTCGATTTCGTTATCGGAGAAATCCTTCAAAACCTCCTGAAGGTACAGCTGTCGTTTCTTAATCACCTCATCGATGATCCTTTCCCCTTCGTCGAGAAGATGGATGCGCACTACACGCCTGTCATTCGGGTCCTTTACTCTAACAACGAGCTGATTTTTTTCCATTCTGTCAACGAGATCCGTCGTCGTGCTGCAGGCGAGAAACATCTTGTTCGACAATTCCCCGATCGTCATATCCCCGTCTTCAAACAGCCATTGCAAAGCAATGAACTGAGGGGGTGTAATCGTGTAATGGCTGAGAATTTCCCGGCCCTTCTGCTTTATAATTCCTGATATGTACCTTAAATCCTTTTCAATTTTAGCAACTGTCTCCAGCCCTTGATTTTTATCCGCCCCTACAGGTTTCATTAGAAACACTCCTAAAAAGTATCTAGTTCTCTTATGGTATCCAAGCAGAGATGAAATTTACTATTGCCCTTATTTTCTACTTTTTCCGCACAAATTTCAAGATAGAATTCCGATTTCCGCCTGTTTTCCCCCTATAAACATCTTAACCGGCCCACCATTTAGGGTTGGCCGGTCATGATTAAAGTTCTAGTTCTCCCATTCGCAGGAGCTCTACAACAGCTTGGGAGCGCCCTTTTACACCAAGCTTTTGCATGGCATTTGTACTGCGTACCCTTTGCAAGTAATGATTAGACTACATCATTTTTTCGAAGGTGTACTTAATATCTACAGTTCCGTCCTGGCTAATATCAGCTGACGTTATCAGCTGTTGGAACGCATAGTGAAGATCTTGATCATAATATTGTAATTGGCCAAAAGCTTGCTTTATGGATTCTATGTTCGCTGCAGCCGTATCTTCATGAGCTAATAAAAGTGCTTTTTCCTTGCTCTTATTAATAGAGATTTCTATTTCTTTTCGTTTTTCTTCGAATTCCTCTTTGTTTAGAGGACTATCTTCATCAAGATACAGATCTAGTAGCTTCTTTTTTTGCTTTTCTAATCTTAATATATTTTGCTGCATTCCTTTAATATCTTCTTTTTGTTTTTTCTTAATTTCATTTTCAAAATTTAGCCTGATGCTTTCGCCTTTTTCAAGGAGCAGCTGCATAATGAATTCACGAAACTTTTCGTACCTTATCGGCTCATGATTTACGCAGCCATGTTTTCCCCCTCTCCGATACTTGCTGCATTTTAAATATTTCCACTCTGTCCTGGTCCCGTCTTTCTTCGTCTTATAGCTTTGCATAATAACCATGTTGGATCCACAGTGGGCGCACCTTAAAATATCTCGGAATTCATTCCACGGTGTAATTTTTGTTTTGTTATTTTTATGTTTTCTATTATTAGCTTTCTCATATTCTGACTTTGAAATGATCGCTGGATGCTGATTCTCATGAACAAGCCATTTTTCCTCTGGATTTCGGATTTGTTTTTTTCGTCCTCCGATTTTTACTGTCGTATATTGATTGTGAATGAATGTCCCGTAGTATATTGTATTACTTAGTATTCGCTGAACTGATGTGACTTGCCATTTTTCCTTCAGCTTCGGTTTAATGCCTAAATCATTTAGATAATGAGTAATTCTTTTAAATCCCCACTTATCCTGATTATACCAAGAATAAATTCTGCGGATAACTTCTGCTTCTTCTTCGTTAATCTCCAGTTTTTTATCCTTTCGATTATACCCATATGGAATCCTCCCTATATGTTCTCCACGTCTAACCTTAGCAGCCAGCGCAGCTGATATAGAAATGGAAAGGGTTTTAGGGTATTGGGCAGCAAATAAGCTCCACATCTCAAATTGCATATCATTTTTCCCGACTATGAAACTATCATAGCCTTCTTCAATAGATATAACTCTTACATTATATGCCGCAAAAACCTCACGAATTTCCAGCGCATCTTTTAAATCACGAGCCATACGATGAATTGATTTGAATAATACCATTTCGATTTCCTTCTTCCTTGCTTTATCCAGAATTAATTGAATTGCTGGCCGGTCAAGAAAGATTGTTCCGGTAATCCCTTCATCAACATAAACCTGGTTTTCATCCCATTTGAATCCATTACGTTCCAGCCAGTTTCTGCATATATCAATTTGATTTTCAATCGAGGAAAGTTGTTCATCTTTTTCAGTGGAAACCCGCCCATACACTGCATAATTCATAAAATCACCCTTTGCAATTGGTACATATAATACTATTGTAGCGAATCAAAGGCAAAGAAAAAAGCACCAATTTCAGGCGCTTCCATTCACATTTTCACTTTCCTATAAAGGGTCGCCTGACTGATCCCTGTAGCTTTGACTATCTCACTTATTGAATATTGCTTGGAATTATACATTTTCAAAGCCAGATCCACTTTCTTTTTGTCAGCTGTAGGACGTCCACCCTTTCTTCCCCTGGCTCTTGCAGACTGTAGGCCGGCTTTTGTTCTTTCGCTTATGATATCCCTTTCGAGTTCGGCCAGGCTGGCCAACATCCGAAAGAAAAATCGTCCTGTAGGCGTTGAGGTATCAATGCTGTCGCTAATCGATACAAACTCCAATCCCTTTTCTTCAAATAGTTCTGCAAGCTCAATCAGATGCTTTGTACTCCTGCTGATCCTATCCAGTTTATAGACAACTACCCGATCACCAGATCTAAGCATTTTGAGCATTTCATTCAATGCTGGACGTTCTTTCTTTGTTCCTGTGATCTTTTCTTCGAATATTTCAAAGCAACCAGCATTTTGCAGCGCATCGATCTGTAGCTGCAAGTTCTGATCCTGGGTAGATACTCTTGCATATCCAACAATCATTTTTAAATCCTCCAAATCTTTTCAAAAAGGTATTTTGTGATTATAAAAGGAAATTTGATTTTGATAATAGAAAAGGAAAAAGAAATCGACGGTATTTCCGTCGATCTACATTTTTAAAAAGTTTTATCATTAACGACCTTTTTT
>JAKACS010000368.1 GCA_021821235.1 Bacillota bacterium | reverse complement strand
ACTGGTATTCCAGCTTGCTTACCCCATGCATACATATCTCTTGAGATTCCAGCACCGGAAATAATAAAATCCACTTTTTCTTCAAGTGCAGCTTTCATTTTTTCGGCGAAATCATTCATCGCAAATAAGACATTAACCCCAATATAGCCGGAACCTTTTATCAATTCTTTTGCTTTTCTAATATGCTGGCGCATTTCGTCAACGGAAATGCCGGTACCGGAAATAATTCCAATACCCCCTGCATTCGCAACAGCGGAGGCAAGCTTGCTTAATGAAATCCCGACACCCATTCCACCTTGCAAAATGGGAACGCGCGGCATCATGTGACCGATTTTCAGTTGTGGAAAGTTCAAATTTTTACCCTCTTTTCTAAAGAATAAATATAACTAGATTCATTCTAGACTTTGATGATGATTTTGTATGTGATCTTTGTTACCTGGTAATAAAACCTGATTATATGACAAGTGTCATAGAGGGTAATGATATTTGTCACATATGTGTTAAATTTCACCGATTGGAGTTTGAAATTTGGAAAATAATGATTGTTGCCCTGCCGCTCTTGAAAATGGAATTTAAACTGTCTTATTTTGCTTTTATAGAAGAAAATGCGATAATAAACGAGAAAATTAAATGATTGGAGTTTTTACAAATGAAGTGCAAGATCAATCGAAATGCGGCAAAAGAATTAAAAAAGATGCTTGAAAAGGAGGGGGAAACAGATAAATTATTTCGAGTGTATGTAACCCATGTCCATGGTGATCATGCCCATTATGACTTGATGCTCGATACGCCAACGGAAAATGACGAGGTTGTCAAAACAGACAGTGGCATTGACATTATTCTCGAAAAAGGCCAGGAATTCTTGGACGGGATATGGATTCAATTTTTCCACGTGCCTCAGCCGGAATGGGTGATCACAAACCCTGCAAAAGAAGACCATACTCATCATCATTAAATGAAAGAATAACCATGAAAAGGACGTAACAGAGTACGTCCTTTATTATGGTTAATAATAATTGTATTAGGTTAACTTAAATTCCAGTCTGTTCATTCGGAAAATTAGACTGGTATATTGATAGCAATATTTTATTAATATGCTAAAGGGGGAGCTGCATGCCGCTATCGAATACCTTTTTCGCCGGATTGCAGTGGCTGTTTTTTATGTTTGCGAACACCGTGGTGATACCGCTTACAATCGGGGATGCCTTTCAGCTGCCGGCTACAGAAATAGCTGGAGCGCTGCAGCGTTCATTTGTTTTTACAGGTGCTGCTTGTATTTTACAGGCGTTTTTTGGACATAAATCGCCGATCATGGAAGGACAATCGGGGCTATGGTGGGGAACAATCCTTAGCTTGAGTGCCGCGGCATCTTCAGCTGGAATGACTGTTAGTGAACTTGGCGGAGGAATCAGTTTTGGAATCATTGTATCCGGGATAATTGTTGCCGTGCTCGGTGCACTTGGTATTGGAAAAATCTTAAACCGCTTGTTTACTCCAGTTGTCATGAGTACGGTATTATTTTTACTTGCAGGTCAGCTGATTATTATCTTTACAAAAGGCATGCTTGGTGTGGCCACTACAGGAAAAATCAATCTGCCGATAACGGGTTTATCACTTTTTCTGGTCATTCTTGTTGCAGCAATTAATATAAAAGGAAAAGGTCTTATCGGCAATTTTGCAATCTTAATTGGAATTATCGTTGGTTGGCTTGCTTACATGCTTTTCTTTCCAAAGGTGGAAACAAAGGCAATCACGCCACAGTTAATTCATTTATTTCCTTGGGGACAGCCGAATTTCAACATAGGCATTGTGCTAATGATTGTGTTAACAGGGCTTGTGAATACGACCAATACAATTGGTGCCTTAAAGGGAGCTGAACCCGTCCTTCACCGACAGACAACAGAGACAGAGTACCGGCGATCTTTTTTCCTGACAGGATTGAATTCGATTGTTTCCGGATTCTTCGGCCTTGTTCCATATGCGCCATACATATCATCAGTTGGTTTTTTACAATCAACACAAATTATTGAAGTTGTGCCATTTATTCTGGGAGCGTTTCTGTTTATGATCCTTGGACTTGTCCCATTTCTTGGACATCTGTTCTCCTCATTACCAGTGAGTGTCGGGGACGCAGTCTTGTTTGTAGCCTACTTGCAATTGTTTGGCGGAGCACTTTCTAACTTGAAGGGAATTGTCTTTAATTCAAAGACAATCTATCGGATTGCTTTACCAGTCTTGTTTGGCATAGCCGTGATGAACATTCCAGCCGATATGTTTTCGGCCATTCCATTGCTGATCCGGCCGCTTGTAAGCAACGGCTTGATAATTGGCATTCTTATTTCAGTCTTCCTTGAGAATCTAATTGATTGGTCAAAATTGGAGATTAGCGTGGTAAAAAAAGAATCATAATACTTGCAAGCGGTACGATCTGATCCGTTCTAAAAAGCGCCTCCATTACTCTGGAGGCGTCTTTTCTACATTGTCTTTTTTGGTCAACAATTCCAATGCTTTTGCAACCTGCTGAAGCCTGGCATTTCTTTCTTTTTCCAGTCCTGCTTTTTCATCCATAAAACGCAGTACTCGAATGATAGAGTAGATGATAAAACCAAAGAATAATAGATAGAGAAGAATCGGAACAATAGCAAGAAAACCGAAATTAGCCATGAAATCCTCCTATAGATTAGCATAGTTATAATATACGAGTATTTCCTAAAAAAAGAATTCGTTATATAGAAGTTAAAAAATTTTTAACATAATTAACAGCAGGAGCTTTGTCGTATGATTTGTAAAAGCCGCTTGCCATTTTGACCGGGTCGCCAAAAAAGAATCGTTCGTACAGATTTTGCCGGCTGCCAAAAGCGCTCATGCTGATATCCCATGCTAAACGGAAAAACTGCACCCGTTCAACTGCATTGGCGTTGGCCGCCTGCAAATACTTTTCCAAATCGGGCCGGATATCAGAAGCAAAATCGCGCTCAGTTGGAATGGAGACGAGACCGCTTGCGCCAATGAGCTGCAAGATTTCAACCATTCGTGGATACAATTGATTGTAGAGCATGATGGCAGGACCCAATGAAGTAAAATCCGGTACCATCGTTCCCCATTTGTCTAACTTTGCATTCATTTCGGAAGCAAGCAAAAGCGCTTTTAACGATTCAAGGCCGATAATCATTTCTGTAATTTTTTCTTGAATATGTTGAAATTCCCCAATATTAATCGTATCAATGAGCAGTTGGGCAACGCCAAGAATAAATTCAGTTTTAACAATCCTTCGAGTTGTTACTTGGTGTGCAGCCAATTGAGTAAAACTACTCTCTTGAAAAATTTTAAAAGCGCCATCAGGATTCTCGTAGCAAAATACCCGTTCCCACGGAACAGTCACATGATCGAAAACAACAATCGTATCAATTTCGTCAAACCGCGACCCAAGCGGATGATCGTAAGCGGAGTCTCTGTAGCCGAACGACTCACGGCAAATAAACTTCAACCCCGGGGTATTGCTTGGAATTGAAAAGGCATAAGCAAAATCTTTATTTAACGAGGCTGCGCTTGTTGGAAACACCAATATTTCATCGGTTATGCCGCCTTGAGTCGCTAGTAGCCGGGCTCCCGAAATGACAATGCCCTCCTTATTGTGCGCAATTGTTTGAGCAGAAATCATTTCATCACTGTTTTCTAAATAAGAGAGTGAGCGGTTCACTTGCGGATTAATGAACGTATGGGTAAACGAAAGATCATTTTCACTTGCTTGCTCGTATAATGTACGCAAATTTTCTGCAAACGGCTGTCCTTTGACAGTGAAAACGTCCGCTGCCCGGCTAAACGCCATAATGGCTGTATTCATATAATCAGGCGAACGACCCAGCATCCCGGCACTCGTTTTTGCCCATTCCGCGATCATCAAGCGGCGCTTTTCTAAATCTTCCTTTGTTTTAGGTTCCAAATAAGAAATTCCCATTCGGCCTGTCGAATTTGGAGAAGGAATGGTCATTAACTCGGATTTTTTAAGCTGGATATCATACAGTCTGGCCTGACTGTTAATAATTTTTGAAAAAACGGGATGCCTAGAGACCCTTCCCTCTACCTTTTCCCCCTCGATCCAGATTTCCGCGTTTAAATCATCGATTCTTTGTATATACTCCTGTCCTGATATGACAGCCATCCTATCACCCTCTAATAAAATTGTTAGTATAGTGTAAGATGACTGACCCGTAGGGGATTGGATGAATGTCCACCTGATGACTTTTAAACTTATTTATGAAGGGCGGGGGTTTGCTCCGCAATGGCCGTTCGTCTGTTTGCAGCAAATAGGGAAAAGAGGTAACAACCTGTTATTACGATCGCGCTTCCGAGCCATTCCGCTCCATTCATTTTTTCACTAAGAATGAAAAAGGCGAGAATAACGGTAAAGACTGGATTAAAGTTTAAAAAAATTCCCGCATTGGTGGCGCCGATTTTTTGAACACCAATATTCCACAACAGCATGCAGACAACGGTTGAGACCAA
>JAKACS010000367.1 GCA_021821235.1 Bacillota bacterium | reverse complement strand
AAAAGGTAAAATAAACCTATCAAAATGATTGGAGGAAAGCATATGTTAAACCTAAAGGATACGGTTCGATTACATAATGGAGTTGAAATGCCCCGTCTTGGACTAGGGGTTTACAAGGTTGAAGCAGGACATCAAGTAGAAGAAACGGTGAGAACCGCACTTGAGCTCGGATACCGTTCGATTGATACGGCGGCATTTTATCAAAATGAAGAAGGGGTCGGCAACGCTGTCCGAGAAAGTGGCATAAACCGCAAAGAACTTTTCATTACAACAAAAGTTTGGAATAGCGACCAAGGGTATGATGCAACGTTAAAAGCATTCGATTTAAGCATGAAAAAGCTAAACGTTGAGTATTTGGATCTTTATTTGGTGCACTGGCCTGTCAAAGGAAAGTATTTAGGAACATGGCGAGCGCTTGAAAGGATCTATAAGGAAGGAAGAGTACGGGCTATCGGCGTCAGCAATTTCAAAATCCATCATCTGGAGGACTTATTAAGCAACAGTGAATTGAAACCAGTCATTAATCAAGTTGAATTGCATCCGCGGCTTTCACAACCGGAGTTGCGCGAGTATTGCAAAGAAAATGAAATTGTTGTTGAGGCATGGTCACCGATTGCACGCGGCCGGATTTTGGATGAGCCTGTTTTGAAGGATATTGCCAAAAAGCATCGTATGAGCACGGCGCAAGTGATTTTGCGCTGGCATTTGCAAAATGATGTCGTGATTATTCCAAAATCGGTAACGCCATCACGTTTAAAAGAAAACATTGATCTATATGATTTTGAATTAAGTGCAGAGGAAATGATGCAAGTCGATACCCTTAACCGCAATGAACGTTTTGGCGCTGACCCCGATCATATTGATTTCTAAAAATCCAGTAAATGTGTCATGAGGCGGTAATTCATGATGCGAAAACAAGAAAAAGGCTGTCGAATGCGTTAGAAGCAAGGCTGGTCATGACCGGAAGTGGTAAAACATTCAGTGAACGCGTCATCAATAGTGGCAACAAGCGCTGAAGGTGTCCTAAAGGAGATACCTTCAGCATATGATCTCCGAAATGGGCTGTTCTTGATGAAAACGGTCACCAAAGGTGTGTTATGATGCCCGAAATGGGCCGCGATCCGCGAAAATGGTCATCAAAGAGAGCGAATGATGCCCGAAAAGAGCGAAAAACCACGGAAACGTGACCAACTAAAAGTTGACAAGCAGGTAGTTTCCCTCTATAATTATCTCGAAACAGAGATATTTGAAAAGGTAAATCTCTATTTCAATATAAAAATAAAATAGAATAAATCTTAGCTTCGAGATAAGGATAGAATAGAATAAATGCGAGTGAGGTGAAAGGATGTTTAATGTATATAAAGCGGAGGACCGCTACACGTCAGATCATGGCTGGTTAAAGAGTAATTTCAGCTTTTCATTTGCGGAATATTTTGATCCGAACAATTTGCAATTTGGGCCAATGCGGGTGTTGAATGATGATGTTGTTCAGCCGCTAAGAGGATTTGGCGCCCATCCACATCGGGAAATGGAGATTGTCTCGATTGTGTTGGAAGGACAGTTAAAGCACGAGGACAGTACAGGCGAAACGGCTGTGACAACATTCGGCGGAATCCAGAGGATGTCTGCCGGTACTGGGGTAGTACACTCTGAAGTAAACCCATCTGCAACGGAAGAAGTGAACTTTCTGCAACTGTGGTTTTTGCCGGAAGAAAACGAGCTGACACCTTCATATGAAAAAACGGAATTCGATCCGAATCGGTTAAAAAATAACCTTTTGCCAGTTGTTTCGAAGCAAAAAGCAGAACAGATCGCCTATATTCATCAAGATCTGACTATATACTTATCGGATTTGGACAAAGGCAAAGAAATTTCATTCAAACAGGAGCAAGGAAGAAGAATTTTCTTTTTTGTGATTGAAGGTGAAGTAATAATCAATGGTGAATGGACATTAAGCAAACGTGATTCAGCGCGGATTACCGAACTGCCTGAACTAAAAATTAGCGCAAATGACAATGCGCGGTTTATGCTAATTGATTTGCCTTAAAAAAATCATTACCATCTTAAAAAACGGACTGCAAACGGGCAGTTCGTTTTTTACGTTTATTTATAATAAAATCGGGTAATTTAAGTGTACAAGCAGCTAAGGAAAAGAAGCGAATAGCCTTTGAAACTTAGCAGTTTGCAGCCAAATAGCTGGGTGAACACGAAATAATCATCAAATGCTAAAAAGGAGTGGATTGACGTGGGTTTTCTTTGGTCATTAATCATTGGAGGGATTATCGGCTGGCTTGCTGGTTTAATCGCTGGAAGAGATATTCCAGGCGGTGTCATTGGTAATATCATCGCAGGATTCGTCGGAGCGTGGCTCGGTACATTGATCTTGGGCAACTGGGGTCCACATGTAGCCAACTTTGCGATTGTACCAGCTATTATTGGCGCAGTGATTCTTGTGTTCTTGCTTAGTCTCATCATGAGATCGTTTAGAAGAGCAGACTAAATTGGAAAAAGAAGTGCATTCGAATCAAATAGTTGAAAAGCCTCCCGGTTCTATTGGGAGGCTTTTCAACGGTTAAAGGGTTTTAAGATCAATATCTTTAAAAATGGGCGGTGAATCAAGAAATGGTGCATAACACTCGATTTGCTCCGCTGCTAACGGGTGGATGAACTCAAGTTTGGCTGCATGCAGGGCCTGTCTTGGGAAAACCGTTTTTCCTCCATATAAAAGATCACCTGCAAGCGGGTGGCCTGCATCGCTAAAATGGACGCGAATTTGATGAGTCCTCCCCGTTTCAAGCCAGCATTTTACATATGTGAGCTGCTTTTCATCGTCCCGTTTCAGAACTTGAAAATGGGTTACCGCTTTTTGACCTGTAGGAGAGACCCGCCTTCTTGTGGGATGATGCCTGTCTCGGCCAATCGGCTTCGAGAAAGTGCCTTTTTTTGCCGTTATGATACCATGCACAATTGCAACATATGTACGGTTGATTTTTCTTTTTTCGAGCAATTGATCAAGTAGTGCACCCACGAAGGAATGCTTGGCAAACACAATCGCTCCGGATGTGTCGCGATCCAAGCGATGAATATGGCGCACAAATCCAGTCTCGCCATTTGCCAGCAAATGAAAAGCAGCCGCATTAAGCAACGTATTCGTCTCCGAATTTGGTTGATTTGGATGGGTTGTCATAAATGGTGGTTTATTGAAAATCAGTACATGATCATCTTCATAAAGTACTGGCACGTCAAGGTATGTTGCTGGAATATCCGGCATTTTTTCGGAAAATAATTGGAGTGAGAGTTTTGCACCCACTTCAAAGGGCTCGCGCCAGTTTGCCAGTTGGCCGTTCATCAATACTTTTTTTTCCATTCGGAAATGATGGGTCATTTTTTTCGGACAGTACCAAATCTGCTGGAAAAGATCTTCGACAGATCTGTTTTCCCATTCTTTTGGAATGATAATCTCAAACCAATCTCCTTTACGGAAAGTCTGCAGCATATACGTTCTCCTTCCAATTTTTTCGTGGGTATAATTACCACCCATTTTGCCCTGTTAATTATGTTATCCTTTACTTATATATTACGCTAGATTATTGTGCAGGCAAAGGTGGGTTAAGTGTGAAGATTGTTTTTGCCTCGACACCAGGGCAAGAGGAGAAAATCAGTGACCTCGTTCAATACATGTATTCACATGTATTTCCAAATTTTTTCACTGATCAGGAGATTAAAGAATACGAAGGATTAAATGTGCTTGATACGACAAGGCAGCAAATGGCTGAATTTAGCACATTAAAAACTGCGTTTCATGTAATGGTTTCGTTGCAGACGATTATTTCTATTTTGGAATTGACTGCGATAAAAGAGGAACAGTCATTACTGTTTGCAAAAAACATTGCTATTTTACAAAAACATGGTCTTTTCTTTCCGTTTGACTTGCAGCATTTCATTGATGCAAAAAATAAAAAAAAACAACATCATTTAAGTGCCTATACAAAAGCTGAAAATGAATTGTTGATATAATTTTTTGCGCCTTCTAAAAAGTGGGCGCTTGTTTTCATTCTTCTCTAACGATATCTAGTTTTTTTAAAAGATTTTTTGTTCCCATGTACTTTCGGCTGCGGGAAAGATAAAATGAAAAAGTCGAAATTCCTTTTGAAAGAATGCGAATATTGTCAAATTATCGGGGATTTTTTTGAAAGGAGTATCATGCCATTACAGCGAAAAGATAAGGGTAAAAGAAATTGGAGGAGATTGAATGGACTGGAAAACGAATGCAAACAAATGGATCCAATTTGAAAATCTGGACCCCGAACTGAAGCAGCAATTGACTGCCATTGCCCAAAATGAAAAACAATTGGAAGAAGCTTTTTACAAAAACTTGGAATTTGGCACCGGCGGAATGCGGGGGGAAATTGGAGTTGGCACGAACCGGATGAACCTTTATACCGTTAGAAAGGCTTCTGCTGGGCTGGCGGCATACATAGAAGAAAATGGGATGGAAGCGAAAAAGCGCG
>JAKACS010000366.1 GCA_021821235.1 Bacillota bacterium | reverse complement strand
CCCACCATTTAAGCAAAATCAGCGCGACGACGACGGCCGGAATGGTCAAACACGAGCTGCGAAACAAATATCGTCTCAGCGATTTCCCTGGAAGCGGCGTTAATACTAATGAAAAGTGATAATCCGGGATCATTGGCTTGAGAGCAGCTGGAAGCTGGTCGAGTTTGATCATCGGCAAAACCATTACCTTTGCCCCTTCCTTGTGTTCAAATGAACCGCCCCCACTTTCCACATAAACGGTCGCATAGCCAAGCCATTGCCTTAAGATGTTTTCACTAATTCGAATCGCCTGAATCCGCTTAATCGGAATCGTGATCTGTCGCCTTTCCAATAATCCTTGCGAAACAATCAAATCCTGTTCCGTTTTAACGACGGTAAAATGGGCGTACTTCAACATCGTCCCAACAAAAGCAATCAGCCAAGACAAGACGAATCCGATGAAAATGAAGATACTTACAATGGCGATACTTTTTGCAGCCCATTTTTCTAAACCGGACAAATAACGGCCAAAGGAAAAAAAATCATTCAGCTGTGATAAGAAAGTGAATACAGCCGATAAAACCACCCCTACTCCACCAGATGTGACGGATAAGAGCAGCAGCTGTGCTGCATTGATCCGGTATAGCGGTTTTGTTTCTTCCTTAACCGGGTATTCCGCTAACTCGTGCTGACGGTTTTTTACCGCAGTAAAGAATTCTTGCAGATAGTTTGCCTCTTGTTTGGAAATAGCAGACAGCACCGCCTCCGCTTTTTCTCCCGGATCCCCGCCTGCCGTCTCAATTTGAACTGTCGCAAGACCAAACAATCGCTGCAAAACTCCTTCGGTAAGATCGAGACTCTGAATTCGCTCAAATGGAATATACCGCTTTTTTCGGACAAAAATTCCATGTTCGATTCGCAGTTCGTCTTTTTCCAAATAATATGTATAACGATACCACGATAAAATGCTGATAGCAGCTAAAATGATTAGCACGCTTGCCGATGACAGCAGTAATATCAAGCCTTGATTTTCTCCTTTGCGACTCAAAAAGAAAAAGGCGAAAATTGGAAAAAGAAAGTCTTTGCTATTTTTTACTGCACCAAGAACAATGGCAATGGGATGCAACCTTTTTGGTTTAGACATCTTCATCAGCCGCCTTCGCCAATTTGGTGATATACAATCTTAACTTCTCTGCTTCCTCTTCTTCCAAAGCCGTGATCTGATGGGCGGTTGCTGCGGTGTGAACAACAACTGTGGCTAGTCCATATTTTCGTAAGACCGGGCCCTGAATCGTATCCACATGCTGTACCCGGTTCATCGGGATCAATGTCCGCGTTAAAATAAACATGCCATGCTGCAGCTCAATTTCCTCTTCTTGCACTTCATACCTCCATCGGTTCCATTTTAATCTTGGAAACAAAATAATAAGAAAATAAGGAAAAAGCAGCCCAATGGCCGTTGCGATTGTATCAATCCAATCGGGCAGTTGAAAAAAAATAACGAGAAAAAAGATTGCTGCGGCAAAAAGCCAGGTGATTATTGTGTAAATCAACCCCGATATTCTCCAAACCGCAAGTGCCTTTTCAGAAATTCGTTTTTGCGGCGCTCGTATGATCTTCTCCCCCTCCATTCTTTCCATTATTTTCATTATATAAAGAGATTCCAAGAAATAGCCAGTAATTTTTTCACCTTGAAGTGAATGAACAACAAAGGCACAGTATTTTCTTTTTATTAGGAGAACGGCATGCGATTCCGAGGTTTTTGCGACTGCTTTTCCCTTTTGTTAGGAGAACGGCGCGCGATTCGGCGGCTTTCGTGACCGTTTTTCCCTTTTGTTAGGAGAATAGGGCGCGATTCGGGGCTTTCGTGACCGTTTTTCCTATTTGTTAGGAGAAAGGTGCATGATTCCGAGGTTTTCGCGACCATTTTTCCATTTATTAGGATAATTGCGCGCAATTCAGCGGCTTTCATGACCGTTATTCCCATTTGTTAGGAGAATAGGGCGCGATTCGGGGCTTTCGTGACCATTTTTTCCCCTTGTTAGGAGAACAGCGCGCAATTCAGCGGCTTTCGTGACTGTTTTTCCTACTTATTAGGAGAATGAGGGCGTTCGATTTCCTCTTTCATGACCGTCTTTCCCATTTGTTAGGAGAATAGGGCGCGATTCGGGGCTTTCGAACCGTTAACCACAAATCCAGAAATTTACAATGTCCTAAATGATTAAAAAAGGCATGGCGCGGCGCCATGCCTTTTTTTGTCATCCATCTGGTGGATGGTTTTGGTTTGCTTATCTTGTATAGTTTCGTGATTTCGGTTTGCCAGTGCCCCGCTTTTCGCCTGAGCGGTACGAGGATTTGTTGCGTCTTGATGGATCGTAGCTGCGCGAATCGCGAGAATCGTGATTCCTTCTGTTTCCTTGCGGCTTGCTGCTGTTGCGGTCTCTGCGCATTGGCAACGGCTGCTCTTCTGTTAATTTGACCGGAGTCATATCTGGTTCTTTTGTTAGCATTTTGAGAACAGCTGCTACTACTGTTGCCGCATCGTTACCCTCAAGCAGTTCTTGTGCTGCAGCCCTGTAATATTGCAAATTGTTCGACTCGACTGTCTGAACAATTTTTTCCACAACTGCCCTTTGCTGGCCTTCCAATGCCTCATCAAGGGTTGGGGCTTTCATTTTTTCCATCTTGCGTCTTGTTGTTTTTTCGACGACAGCAAGATACGACTTCTCCCTTGGGGTAACAAACGTCATCGCCACACCGGTTTTTCCTGCACGCCCTGTACGGCCAATGCGGTGCACATAGCTTTCCGGATCTTGCGGGATGTCAAAATTATACACATGTGTGACACCTGAGATATCCAATCCCCTAGCAGCAACATCTGTTGCCACGAGAACGTCGATAGAGCCTTCTTTAAACTTTCTTAGCACAGACATCCGTTTTGCTTGGCTTAAATCACCATGAATGCCTTCAGCCGTATATCCTCTTAGTGTCAACGCTTCAGCTAACTCATCAACACGACGCTTCGTTCGTCCAAACACAATCGCCAATTCCGGTGATTGGATATCCAAAAGTCTTGTTAACACATCGAATTTGTTCTTCTCCTGAACCTCAAGATAATATTGTTCAATGGATGGAACTGTCATCTCTTTTGCTTTTACCCGAACAACTTGCGGGTCTTTCATAAATCTTTCTGCCATTCGTTGAATCGGCGCCGGCATGGTTGCCGAGAAGAGAAGGGTTTGCCGTTCTGTTGGAACTTGCGAAAGAATGGACTCAATATCCTCAATAAAGCCCATATTCAGCATTTCATCAGCTTCGTCGAGAATGGCCGTATGCACTTGATCAAGGCGCAGCGTCCGGCGATTAATGTGATCAAGCACCCGTCCTGGAGTACCCACAATAATATGCGGGAATTTTTTCAACGAGCGAATTTGACGGCCAATGTCCTGTCCGCCATAAATCGGTAGAACGCGGACTCTTTTTCCAGCGCCAATTTTATAAAGCTCTTCTGAAACCTGAATCGCAAGTTCTCTTGTTGGTGCAATAATAATTCCTTGAACTGCGTCAATATGTGTGTCAACTTTTTCAACAAGCGGAATTCCGAATGCAGCCGTTTTGCCCGTACCTGTCTGTGCCTGACCGATCAAATCTTTGTTTTGTAGGCTTAACGGAATCGTTTCTGCTTGAATGGGGGTCGCTTCCTCAAAACCCATGCGGAGGACAGCTTTTAACGTAGCCTGACTAAGGCCTAATTCTTGAAACTTTGTCAATGTTTTCATTCTCCTTCAATTTTGTATCCAATATACTTTATTCTTTTACGTTGCAACTGAAAGACGTTTTCAGTCAACTGTAATCAAATGCCTAAAATAGGCAACATCACTATTTTTAGTTTAGAAAAACCGATCTCTGCCATGACCGGACGAACAAGGCAGAACGCAGCAGTTGCCTATAAACAATAGGAAAGCTCCCGCTTCTCTATTATCAAAAAAAGACATTCCTCCAATGGAGTATGCCCTTTTTTTATCGCTCTTTAGACATATTGATATTAATCATATCATTATTACTGTTAGATTGCAACGAATGTATCGACCGGTTTCTTCTTCCATTTTTCAAAAAATCCACCAATCGTATTTTTATTTTGTCATGTGAAAGGGATTTTATTCATTCTTTTTAACTTTGCAATGCGGTAACGATTTCTTCTAATTTCATCCCGCGAGAAGCCTTCACGAGTACAAGGGTCGTTGCATCCACATGCTTTTCCAGTTCACGAATGAGTTCCGCTTTGTTTGTAAAAGCATGGATTTTTTCTTTCGCTAATACTTTTTCAGCCCCTTTTGCAATGTATTCACCCAACTGGCCGAATGTAAACAATAAATCAACTTTTTCAGCTTTTAATGATGCACCTATTTGAAAGTGATATTGCTTTTCTTCCGGACCAAGCTCAAGCATGTCGCCGAGGACGAGAATTTTTTTCGCATAACCTTGCAAATTGGAAACCAGCTCAATTGCTGCCATCATGGAAGTTGGACTGGCGTTA
>JAKACS010000365.1 GCA_021821235.1 Bacillota bacterium | reverse complement strand
GACTTAATCAATCGCCCTGTACTTGACGAGATGACGAAAGTGAAGCAACTCAATATGACGGGTCAAACAGAAGAACTGTTTGAACGGTGGCGCAGTGAGTGGGATGATATCGTCACGGTTCGCTTGCCGGATTTGGAGGAGCTGCTGTTTGATGCGGAAGAGTGTATTGACCGTTACCGTTTTCGCAAAGCCAAAGAAGTTCAGCAACTGATCCGGAAAAATTTACAAGAAATAGAGGATCAGATTAAACGAATTCTTAGTGAATTAAATGAACTTGTTGGCAGCGAAGAAAAGAACCGGGTTGAGATCGAACAATTGAGGGAAAATTATCGGGAAGCAAAGAAAGAACTGCTGGTTCATCGATATACGTTTGGAAAGGCTGAAAAACAGCTTGAAAACCAATTAAATGATGTAATTGAAAAAATTCAGGAGTTTGATGAGAAGACTGAGAACGGAAATTACTTGCAAGCCCGGGAAACGGTACTGTTAATCAAAAGCCAGCTCGAGCGAATTCAATACGAAATGGAGCAGATCCCCGATCTTTTGCATGAGCTTCAAACGGAACTTCCATCTCAATTAGCCGATGTTCAGGAAGGTTTCCGCGAAATGGCACAGCAAGGCTACTATTTGCAACATATCGAAGTTGAAAAAGAGATTAGCGAGCTCGAGCAATTGATTGCAGGATGCTTGCATGGAGTTGAACAAATCGAAATAGAAACGGCTGCGGAAGGGTTAAAGGATATAAAAGCCAGAATTGATGTGCTGTTTGACTTGCTTGAAAAAGAGGTACACGCCAAGCACTACATCATCCAGCATGAAAAAGAAGCAGAGCAATTGCTTTTCGAACTTCAAACGGGAAACAATCGCCTGAACGATGAAGTAAATGAAGTCGGTCAAAGTTATCATTTAACGGATGAATTTTTCCAATCGAGAAGAAAAATTGAAAAAGAGCTCAATGCTGTATACAAACGATTTGAGCATTTGGCGGCAAAGCTTGTAAACAAGGATTCGGCACAAACCGTTTTAAAAGATGAGTTGGCGGAAATCAAGGAGCAGCTTGACGTGATGCGTGATGAACAGGAATCATTCTTTGCCAAACTGCACGCTTTGCGGAAAGATGAAATGGATGCAAGAGAGAAGATTCAGGAACTGAAGAGAAAAATTGCCGAAGCGATTCGACTTGTTTCAAAAAGCAATATCCCTGGACTGCCTGATAATTATGTTTATCTTTTCGAAGAAAGTAAAGAAAGTATTGAAAATGTGAAAAAACAGCTGGAAGAAAAACCGCTCAATATTTCAGCGATTAACCAATATTTAGAGATAGCCGTTTTGACGGTTGAAAAGCTTGCTGCTAGTACGACAGAATTAATCGACAATGCTTTCATTGCTGAAAAAGTGATTCAATATGGCAACCGCTACCGCGGCAAGTATTCTTCTGTTTCAAAAGGATTGGCGGAAGCAGAGGAACTATTTCGCAGTTATGACTACCAGAAGGCTTTAGAACAGGCAGCATCTACAATCGAAGCAGTCGATTCCGAGGCATTAAAAAAAATTGAAGCCTTGTTTTCAAAAGATTGATCAGAAAAACCGATTCGCATTTCAACGGATCGGTTTTTGTTTTCCTAAAGGAATGGTAAAATAACAATGAAATTTTGTCTAGCGGCAGGAAATTTGCAGATTTACTTAAGCCTTGTTTTTCACTCAAAGAAGAAATTTGTTTCGATAGAGAGGATTGTTTTATGATTTATTTCGATAACAGCGCGACAACGAAACCTTATCAGGAGGTTCTTGAGTCGTATCTAACCGTTTCAAGTGACTATTTTGGCAATCCGTCTTCGTTGCATGGAATTGGAGCACAGGCGGAAAACCTGCTTACCAAAGCAAGAACACAAATTGCCAATCTTTTGGATGTCAAAGCATCTGAGATCTTTTTTACTTCTGGGGGTACAGAAAGCAACAACATGGCGATCAAAGGAGTCGCGATGAAACACCGAACCAGAGGTCGGCATTTAATTACAACCGCAATAGAACACCCTTCTGTCGCAAAGGCAATGAAACAATTGGAGCAGCTTGGCTTTGATGTTACCTACTTGCCTGTTAATCGGCAAGGAATCGTCAGTGTGAGCGATGTAGAAAAGGCTATTCGGCAGGATACCATTCTTGTTTCGATAATGCATGTGAACAATGAACTCGGAACCATCCAGCCGATTACCGAAATTGGCCGGCTGTTAAAGAATTATCCGAAAGTATTGTTTCATGTAGATGCCGTTCAAAGTATTGGGAAAGTGCCGCTTAACCTGCATCAGTGGGGTATCGATCTTTGTTCCTTCTCTGCCCATAAGTTTCACGGTCTGAAAGGAACTGGCTTTCTGTTTATCCGCGAGGGAGTGCAGCTTGATCCGCTGTTAGCCGGCGGCAACCAGGAATGGAAAAGGCGAAGCGGAACTGAGAACGTAGCCGGAGCAGTGTCAAGTGCTAAAGCACTAAGGTTGCTGTTGGAAAAAAGCAAGACCGGTACCTTAATGATGAAAAACATTCAAAGCCTGCTGACGGACGGACTTCATGAAATAAATGGCATAAACGTTCAAACCGTACCAAGCATCGCAGCACCGCATATTGTGAATTTTACAATTGACGGCATGAAAGCAGAGACGTTTATTCATCTACTGGAAAAAGACACTATTTATGCCTCGACGACAAGTGCCTGTTCATCTAAAAATCAATCACCAAGCAAAACCCTTTTAGCGATGGGCGTTTCCGAACAAGAGGCACTGCGGTCGATTCGACTGAGCCTGTCCTTTGATAATACAGAAGAGGAAGCATGGTTTGTAATTAAGACAATTAAAAAAGCCAGCCTACAATTAAGAAAGGAATGACAGGAATGCTCTACGATCATCTATTAATCCGATATGGGGAAATTTCAACAAAAGGAAGAAACCGCAAGCATTTTGTGGGGAAATTGCGTGACAGCATTAAAGCAGCACTCAGCGCTTATCCTAAAATAAAAATTCAAGCTGAACGGGATCGAATGTTTATTCAATTAAATGGAGAAAATAGCGAAGAGATGATCGGAATTTTACGGAAAATATTCGGGATTCAGTCTTTCAGCCGGGTCATAAAGGTTGAAAAAAACATTGAAAAAATGAAACAAGCTGCTTTGGATTTGGCAAAGCAGTTTTATCATGATGGACAAACCTTTAAAATCACTGGCAAACGAGCCGATAAAACATTTGATTTGACTACTAATGAAATAAACCACGAGTTTGGCGGGTATCTATTAAGTAAGGTTCCCAATTTGCGTGTAGATGTAAGGAACCCGGATCTCAATGTGCAAATTGAGGTTCGTAAAGAAGCAGCTTACTTATCGTGTGAGACGATTGCTGGTGCCGGCGGACTGCCTGCAGGTTCCAGCGGGAAGGCTATGCTGATGCTATCGGGCGGGATCGACAGCCCCGTTGCCGGCTATTTATCAATGAGGCGGGGTGTCGAACTCGAAGCGGTTCATTTTTTCAGCCCGCCTTATACAAGTGAACGGGCTAAGCAGAAGGTGATCGATCTTGCGAAAAAACTGGCGGAAATTTCCGGGGAGATAAAGCTTCATATCGTTCCCTTCACAGTAATACAGGAAGAGATCCGCAGACAGGTTCCGCAAAATTATTCGATGACAACAACCCGGAGGTTTATGCTGAAGATTGCCGATGAGATACGGAAAAAACACGAAGGGCTTGCGATTATAACAGGTGAAAGCCTTGGGCAAGTGGCAAGCCAAACATTGGAGAGCATGTATACGATCAATGAAGTGACGAATACTCCGGTTCTAAGGCCGTTAATCTCAATGGATAAAACGGAAATTATTAAAATTTCCCAGCAGATTGGCACCCATGATATATCGATTCGACCGTTTGAAGATTGTTGTACAATTTTTGTTCCTGCTTCTCCAAAGACAAAACCAAGGAGAGAGAAAGCACAGTTTTTCGAAAGTTTCGTTGATTTTGAACAGCTTGTTGCCAAGGCAGTTGAAGAGACGGAAATTTTAATAATCAAACCTGGGAGCGAAGAACAGTCACCGTCATGGAAAAAGTTGTTCTAAAAGGTGGTTTGTATGCCAACAATTTAAGATTTTGTGAACAATTACCAACATATATCTAGAATGAAGCCATGTGATTCTACACATTCTATACTCACAAGGAGGTGAAATCACATGGCAAACAACAGTAATTCAAACCAATTGTTAGTTCCTGGTGTACAGCAAGCGCTAGATCAAATGAAATATGAGATTGCTACTGAATTTGGTGTACAACTTGGTGCTGAAACCACTTCCCGTGCAAACGGATCTGTTGGTGGCGAAATTACGAAGCGCCTGGTTCAAATGGCTGAACAGCAAATGGGCGGGGGGTTTTCCCGCTAAAAAGTGAATACAATGGCTACAAGAGAGTGGGACATTGCTCCTCTCTCTTTTTATTTTGTACTATTATTTTAATTTTTCGAAACATTTTGTATAATTGAGTTGTATTGGCCA
>JAKACS010000364.1 GCA_021821235.1 Bacillota bacterium | reverse complement strand
CTATCTACTGATCAACAAAGAGGTAGTTCTATAAATGAAGATCTTCCTGAAGTTACCGATAGTACGCTCAAAATCTATTACAATTATTTAAAAACTCAATTAGTTTTTCCTTTCGAAGCAACGTTTAGCCAGGAAGTTGGTCCTTTTGCCGTTGTGGAGCGATTAGTAAAAGTAATAAAACTCGACGAAGACTATGAAGATTTTCATGGAATCATTTGCGAAGCAAAAGAAGGAAGAAATCGCACTGGCAGAATTAGAAGTTAACGAAAGTGAAAAGAATTATACCTTATTGGATGATTATAATGGATGGTTCTGGAATTACCGGTGAACATTCAGTTGACAGTGGAAAGGACAAAAATAGATGAATTTACTTTTAAGGCTAACACCAGATGAAGCGAAGCAATTCCTACTTAAAATTTCCGAAGAGGATCTGCAACTAGGCAAACAACTTGAGGAGAAAGTGCATAAATATTTGCTTAAAGTGAATGTAGACGAACTTGCTTTAGCGGTGTACCAAGCACTAAATAAATTAACACTAGAAGATATTTATACACGGGCTGGATCTCGCCGTTTTAAATATGTCGAACCAGCAGAAGCTGCCTATCAAGTGGTTGAAGAGACGCTTACACCTTTTGCGGGTCAAATGAATCGATTTCTGGAATTGCAGATGCTTTCAGAATTCAAATTTGTTGGAATCGGACTTTTGAAGGGAATCCAAACATTTTTAAACGAAAGTAATTCGGAAATCATTGAACATGTTTCAGACGACGTATATGATTGGCTTTACGGTTTGTTGATGGCCTACAAAAAAGATTCAAAACGAAATGACGAACAAGTAATCATGGAAGAGTTACTACAAATGTTCTAATTTCCAATCAATGGCATTCATCGCCATTCCAAATAGCATTCCTTCAGTATTTTTGTCATAGAAAACTACTCGTAGAAGATTGAAAACGGATTAAAAAGTAATTTTTTAACGCCGACTGCTCTATTTAAATTTTAGTGGCGAAATTTATATACCGAAATTCAAGAGGGGTGTGATAATGATAAAAATCATTACAGACAGTTCGGCAGATATACCTGAAGAGTTGGTGAAGCAATATGATATTTCTGTAGTTCCATTGACGGTTACGATTGCTGGGCGGGACTATTTGGAAAAAATCGATTTGACCTCGGAAGAATTTTTTACAAAAATGTTCGCTGCGGATGAGCTCCCGAAAACTTCCCAGCCATCACCAGCTGCTTTTGCCAAGACTTTTAGTAAATTTGAGAAAAGTACAGACCTGTTATGCCTTACTATTTCATCCGGACTAAGCGGCACTTATCAATCCGCATGCATGGGTAAAGAGTTATCCAATGATGCAAATGTCACCATTTTTGACACATTGGCTGGATCAATCGGTCACGGACTGCAGGTGATCCGTGCGGCCGAGCTTGCTGAACAAGGGTACTCCCTTTCAGAAATCATCGCAGACCTAACCGTTTACAGAGAAAAGATGAATATCCTCGTTTTGCTGGATACATTGGAAAATATCGTAAAAGGCGGCCGGCTCAGCAGATTTCAAGGCTCATTGGCCAGAATCCTTAATATCAAGGTTATTTTAGAAAGAGTGGACGGAGGAAAGGTTGAAATCCGTGAAAAAGTTCGCGGGAGGAGTAAATTTTATAAGAGGGTTCTTGAGATCATAAGGGAAAAGAGAACTGATTTTTCCAAAATGACGATTGGGATCACACATACAGGTAACGAAGCGGATGCAGAAGCGATTAAAAAAGAAATAATTAGCCAATTTAACCCAAAAGAAGTGATTGTAAGTTATATGGGGGCGACAATGGGGGCTTACGCCGGGAAAAACGGGATAATTATTGCCTTCTAACACGAAAAAAGCTCATGCTGCGACAAGATCAGCTGAGCTTTTTTCCATTCTTGCTTTCAATTCATGCAATTTTAAGGCAAGCAGAAAGATGTATAAGCCAATTCGACAAGATTCAGAGTGAATTCGACGACTTTCTGAAGGAATTCTACAACTTTCTCACTTAATTCGACGACTTTTCAGTGGAATTCGACAACTTTTCCACCTAATTCGACAACTTCATATGTTCAAACCTTTTTACGTGTGGCTCACGACCAATTTCTTCTTAAGGAAATAGACAATAAATAACATCACAAACCATACAGGTGTCAGCAGTAAGGCAGCACGTGTTGATTCAGCGAACAGCATGATCGCTAAGATAAAAACAAACAGCGCAAGGACAACATAGTTAATAAATGGTGTTAACGGTGCTTTAAAAACTGATTTCTTTCGTAAATCCGGACGCGTTTTTGTATAACGCAAATGTGAAACTAAAATAATTCCCCATACCCAAATAAAACAAATAGCACTAATGGTTGTCACAATTCCAAAAGCCTGCTCCGGAATCATTTTACTTAAAAGGGCGCCAACAGAAAGGACAATGGCTGATGTAACCAACGCGTTGCTTGGTACTTTGTTGTTATTTAATTTAGCAAAATTAGCTGGCCCTTCTTGATGGATACTTAAATTATATAGAATCCGGCTTGTTGAAAACAAACCACTGTTACATGCTGAAGCCGCAGATGTTAACACGACAAAATTGATAATTCCAGCGGCAATCGGAATGCCGACTAAACTGAACGTTTTGACAAATGGGCTGGTAGCTGCATTCAATTCGTTCCAAGGATTAATTGCTAAAAGGATGAAAAGAGCACCTACGTAGAAAAACAGGATTCTAAGTGGAATCTTATTAATGGCAGACGGAATATTTCTTTTCGGATTCGATGTTTCCGCCGCAGATACGCCGACTAACTCAACACCGACAAAGGCAAAGACGACCATTTGAAAGGAGTACAAAAAGCCGGATACCCCATTTGGGAACAGACCGCCATAAGACCATAAATTTTTAACCGAAACCGCTCCTGCCTCTGTTTTAAACCCAATAATCAGCAAAATCACACCGATGGCAATTAACGCAAGAATGGTAATAACTTTGATAATGGCAAACCAAAACTCTAATTCTCCAAAAAGTTTGACCGTCAATAAATTAAAGCCAAGTAAGAAAATTAAAATGACCAACGCAGGAATCCATTGCGGAATATTGAACCAATATCGGACGTAGACCCCAACGGCGATAATATCTGCCATTGCCGTCATGATCCAGCAAAACCAATACGTCCATCCTGTTACAAAACCGGCCCACGGACCAATATAATCAGTAGCAAAATCCGTAAACGATTGGTAACCGGCATTTGACAATAACAATTCTCCTAAAGCCCTCATCACAAAAAAGACGGCGATTCCGACAATTAAATAAGCAAGCAGGATAGACGGCCCCGCCAATTGGATTGCTTTACCCGATCCTAAAAATAAGCCTGTCCCGATCGTTCCCCCAATCGCAATTAGTTGAACATGCCGATTTTTTAGATCCCTTTTTAACTCATGATGTGCCACATTCATTCCTCCTGATGGTTAGTATTGAAAAAAAAAAGAGATTGGTAGGATCCAATCTCTTTAGGTCAGAATAAAAAATAGAATCTTGCCATCCGTGGAAATAGCAAAACAACTTATTATCCTTCTGTCCTTTTGCCTGAGATTGTGAACCCTTCGGCGCCGCAAAAACTTGCGGACTCTCCAGAAACTGCTCCCGCTATAGTTTTTTCCACAGCGTTCATCGCATGTTTAAACGATTATATGATAGTGTAAAATTCTATCATATTTGTGCAACAGGTCAAGATCATTTACATTCAAATGAACTTCAAAAACAAAAAAGCCTAGAATGGTAGAATATCTTCTACCTTCCAGACCTACTAAGGTTAAAGTAGTGATGATTAAGCAAGTTAAGCAAATACTTAATGATCAAGAGGCTGTGGCGCACAAGCGAACAACCAATTACTTTACCCCCGTAGTCCGGTTCTTTCATTGGGAACCAGGTAGAGACACTCAGACCATATTACCGAGCATATACGAGTTATGATATTTAAGATTATTACTTTATTAATATAACAAATGCGCAATCAAATATCAACCTAAATATGAACGTTTTGTTAAAAATGAATTCATAACGTTCGTGTTTGGTTGGATGAGTTTCATCCAATAAAGGATAGAAGATCCCCAACTGATTGAAGTTTCCTTCTTTTTACCCTATTCACTAATTTGCTTGTTCGATCCATCATCCTGACAAACTCAGACTCAGAACGTTTCCGCTTCGTCAGGTTTTTCAAAAAATTGTTTCGTTATTGGATTATAATACACAAGCTTGTGCTTGCTTGCACCTCTAAATTCAATTTCCACCTTAAATTCAAGCAATGGGATTAGATACAGGATGCCATTATCTAGCTTGATTTCGACCTGTTCATGGTATTTGTTGTAAATATCCTTAAGCTGCTTGTCCCGTTCAAGCTCAATGGCTTGGGACTTTGCTTTTATTTCGGCTTGCTTCTTCTCGCTAAGCCCGGAACGCCTGCCCCGCTTTTCATTTTCAATTAGTAGATCCATATAATCGTTTTTAA
>JAKACS010000363.1 GCA_021821235.1 Bacillota bacterium | reverse complement strand
AGAAATTGCCGAACAAGAGCATGTCTCCGCTTTAGCCGTCAAACAGTGGCGGAGCAACGCGAAACGGAAATTGCAAAAAGTCAAGATTCTCGAGATGATAGACTGACCTTTCTCTTCGCAATTAAGCACCTGGATAAATTTCGCGCGGTGCTTTGAATCCGCCAATGAATCGACCCTTAGTTATCTTCTTCAAAACAACTGTCAACCGACAAATCTCGCAGAATGAATCCTTATATTCTCAATCCTGCCTGTCATTTCATCAAACGTTTGATTAACTTTTTTTCGACAAAAATCGGACGATTTTAACAGGTTGCGGAACACAAGTACCGCCCCCGTGTTCTGCCCTGGGTACCCCTACAACATTCAGCTGCAACTCTTTTCTAGCATTTTCTATTTATCTAAAAACCAATCCATATGCGGCAAAAATACTTGCCGTAACTGTATTTTTTGCTTTAATATTTTAATACTTTAGCTCAGCAGTGGGGTGAAAACAACGCCGGTATATAGTATTTTTGGTAGTTAACCCTTATAATTAAATTATAGCTATAAATAGGAGCGATTAATTTTGGTAAAAGGGAAAACAACCAATGGTTTGATGCGTCACTTGAGGGATAATCATGGCATAGAAATTAGCGGAAGCAAACAGAAGAGAGCTTTGCTGAATATTGGATATTACCATGGTTACAAAGGATATCGTTTTATTGGTCATGCCAGTAATCAAATTCCATACACCAATTTTGATGAAGTCGTTGCTGTCTATGATTTTGATACAAACCTTAAGACGATTTTATATCCGCGAATCATGTTCATAGAAACGGCAATTAAAAACTATACACTAAATACCCTGATTGGAATAGGCTCAGTGGATTTTGATTTTGTTTTTTCGCACTTATTAAATGATTATAAAAAGGAAAATACGGGTAATAGCAAGTATAGGGATAAAATGAAAAAACGACTTGATTTAAGGAATAAAATTAACCAACAAATCAGTTATAACTATGCAGAGCAAAAAGCCGTAATTTCACACTTTTTCCACAATAATAAGCCGATACCACTATGGGCAATATTTGAGGTTATTAATCTTGGGGAATTTGGTTTTTTCTTACAATGTTTAAACCAGGACACGAGGATTGCAATCGCAGAGGATTTAGACATGCATACGACTAACCATAATCAAAATGGTAGAATTATTGAAGATCTCATTTTTCTAATAAAGGAGCTGCGTAATGCTGTTGCACATAACTCAGTTGTCTTTGATTGCAGGTTCAAAAAAACAAACTCGCCTTCACGATTGAAGGAATATCTGCAAAGTGAGACAGGTATATCAAATATCACATTCGATCACATTGTGGATTACTTTATCATTGTGATTTTTCTTCTTAAAAAGCTCGGAGTAACTAAAACGGAATTGAAACAAATTGTTCGAAAATTCCATGCAGAGTCTGAAAGGCTCAGAGATGCCATACCAATACCAGTACACACCTCTATAATGGGATCCGACTTTAGAAACAAAGTAATTAGCTTAACGAATTATATTTAGGCTTGTACTTTACGAATAGCACAAACTGTAGTATCATACTATATAACTAATAGCGGTGTATAGCTTCGGCTTACACTTAAGGGAACTGGATGCGTCTGGTTCTCTTTTAATTTTGTCCGAAAACATAATTCTACTCATTCAAAAAAGGCACATCAAGCGGCATAAGCGATATTCAGCGGGATCTTAAATAGAGCTCTTCAAAATAAAAATAACGTTTGATTAAATCCCTATAGACCTATGCAAAATACACACACCACACTAACTTGATTTTTGCTCAGGTCAATACGAATAGTGCCATAGTATTAATTGATATTGAAAATACAAAACGAAATTAAGGAAACAGAAGTCCCGTTCCCTTTTAAAACGGAATATTTTTATATATAATGAAAATATAATAAAAAAAAGAAGTACTTTCAACACTTCTCTCTGCAACTGCTACCGTCAGGGTGGTGGTTGTCAATGTAGATTATTTTTGAGAGCCACCCTTATGCTTCCTACGGCGCGGGGTGGTTTTCTTGTTTTCTAGAACGTTTTTCCGAAAGAAATAGGCGCATAGTTCCCGCACAACTCCCTTCAGAATTTCACGAAGAAATTCAAGAAATGATTCCATGATTATCACCTCCTTTCCTAAAAAAGGAAAGAAGAGCAACAACCAACTACCCTCACACTATTCAGTTGCAATTCCATTCTATCACTTTCAAACGATCTCATAATCGATCAATCTTCGACAAAATCCACGACATCTCTGCGAAGTTTTCTTTATTCGGTGGGACAAGGTACCTGTCCCCTTGTCCTGTGAAATCAGCTTTCGAAATATTTGTTGATCGTTGTTTTTAGTTGTTCCGGGTCGATGACGATTTGTGAATTGTTGGCTTGCAAGATGTCGTCGTACATGGTTTTTCCAACTCCCGTGAGTTGTTCATACTGCAACTGTTTGTTCGGGTCGATGTCCTTTGCAGCAAGACCAAGGCTAACCATGTCGGATGTAGACATGTTGGTTGCAATCATATATTTTGAAACGGAATTGACCAAAGAAGGCAGTTTCGGAATATTACCTGGGCTTAACGCTTCCTTCGCAATGCCTTTTAAAGCCTCTAATTGCATTTGCTGCCGCCCATAATCTCCATTGGCAAGCGAGTGGCGTTCGCGGGCAAGAGCCAGCACCATGTCCCCGTTGAAAAAATAACTGCCTGGACTGATGACTTTGTTTCCGATTTTTTCAGTAGTAGGCACATTCATTTGGATTCCGCCAAGTGCATCGATCATCGACTTAAGTCCCTCAAAGTTGGTTTCCACATAATAATTGATCGGTACGCCAGTAAATTCACTAATCGCATTAACAGCCTCTTCAATTCCTTGCTTCGGCCCTTTATCGGCTTGTAAAATATATTGAACGCTTGTCAATTTCGTATACCCGTAACCATTTAGATGCACTCTCGTGTCACGAGGGATACTTACCGCATTAATTTGATTTTTCCCTAAATCGACATGCATAAGCATCATGGTATCCGAGTGGCCAATTTTCTGGCCAGGTCTTGCGTCAGACCCCATAACCAAAATGTTAAAAGCAGGAGCACTCACAGTACTTTTCGGCTTCGATTTTTCATCTGATGCTTTCTTCACCGTTGAAACAACAGGGACTGATTGGAAGTGGTTTTTGGGCTGAAGTTGTCGGTATTCAAACCAAAGCGCAGCAGCTGCCACTACTACAAAACCAAGCAAACTATATCCGATCACTTTCCATTTCTTTTTCTTTTTCATAATTCCTCCACTTTGGTGATTTATTTAACTTTAAAAAAAGATCTTTTTCTCTATTAACTTCCTAATTCTACTCCAAAAGTCACAGTTTTAACAATAAAAAATTGAAGAATTCGCCACCAGACCGGGAGGGATATACTGAAAATGGGCAGTAAAATCAGGTATTGGTTTTGTTAACAACAATATAATTCGAATTTTTAAAAATTCACCTGTCCTTTTTCCCGCTTCCTTTATATATAGAAAGTGAAAGGAGATGATGGACTGATGGCACAGGCAACATTAATTCAATCAAAACTTCGGCTTGTATTCGAAGTTGGAGTGGATGGAAACGGAAAGACCATGTACAAAGCAAAGTCATTGAACATCAAGAAAGAAGCCACAACGGACCAGCTGTTCCAAACCGCCCAAGCGCTTGCTGCTTTATGCAACAACCCGCTTAACACGGTAGAACGAAATGACAGCTCAGACATTATCGCGTAATGAAATCATTTGGTGGGACAAGGCACCTGTCCCCATGCCCCACCCATGCCCCACCTAAAAAAATAAGGAGGTGAACGAAATGGCAAAAACATTGGAACTGCAATTTGCAACAGAAACGGGAAAGTCTGCAAGAATCTCGCTTGACAATCCAAAGGAACCAGTCGATCCGGCTACAGTCAAGCAATCAATGGATCAGATTATTGCGGCGGATGCATTCTTAACCGCAAATGGCAAATTAGTCACTGCAGCAGGTGCGCGTGTCGTTGAGCGCAATGTAACCGATTATACCATTGCCTAATGAAACAGGGCTGGATTCGTTTGCAATCCGGCTCTATCCCTGGTCAAATTTGTATTTTTCAAAAGGAGGAGGTGGCAAACAGTGGAACAGTTCATCCCGATTATCAGTCAGGTTGGCTTTCCGATTGTTGTAACGCTTTACTTGCTTTACCGAATCGAGTCCAAGCTGGATCTTGTTGTCCAATCCATCCAAAGCCTTCCCGAACGATTAAGAGAAAGAACGTAAAACAATCACTCTAGCAAAGGGGTACAAAATCGCATGGTTTGTGTATCCTTTTTTAAATCGTTCAAATCTGCACAATACTATGAGGATTTTTCGTTTAATCTGCAGGGGTCGGCTCTTCTATCCGCAGAGTTTTCAACTTTATCCGTATGATTTTTCTTTTTATCCGCGGGATTTCGATCTTTATCCGTGCGTTTCCTCTTTTTATCCGCGGAAATTCTCATTTTCGGACA
>JAKACS010000362.1 GCA_021821235.1 Bacillota bacterium | reverse complement strand
ATTCTCCGGAAAAAAGGTTAAACAGATCGGCCAACTTCAAAAAACGACGGATAAAGCACTGATCATGGTCGGGGTGCCGGTGAAAGAAAATGGCGCAGTCGTCGGTGCATTATTTTTAACCACCCCAGTAAAAGAAATCCCGACAGGACAAGTCTCCAAACTGGTGCTGTTAGCCTTTTTCATTATTGCGTTTCCTGCAATTGCTGTGTTGTATTGGATTTCTCGCAGATTATCAAAACCGCTTGTCGAAATGAACCGATCCGTGCGCTTGATTGGAGAAGGACAATTTAGCCAGCGTATTAATCCTGGTGGCAAAGATGAAGTGGGCCAGCTTGCACGCACGTTTAATCAAATGGCAGAACAGTTGGAGAAACTTGAAAAAATGCGCAAGGACTTAATCATGAATGTTTCCCATGAACTCCGAACACCACTAACTTCGGTTCGCGGCTTTATTCAAGGTATGCTGGAGGGCATGATTTCTCCTGACCAGCATGAACGCTATTTGCGGATTTGCCATTCTGAAATCACGCGGCTTAGTCAACTCGTGAACACAACTAGTTTCACATTACGATTACCTTTCCTGCAGGATCGTCTTTAGTCAAAGTTAGAAAAATAAAACGGAAAAGGTGCTTTACTCCTTTCCGTTATCCAAGATATGTGGAGATAGACGTTGATTGGGATCTAGATTATCCGCTACTTTTCTTAAAATAATAAAAAAGCAAGTTTGATATTACCTTCACAAAACCGCCTTTAGTCCTTTAATTTAAAAGGTTCTTTAAATTTACAAATAAAATGATTGTTTTCTTTGATATTATTAAAGTATAGAAATAGAACTCTATTTAATTACAGAAGGGGTTTTTACATCATGTTTTCTTTGTATCATCGAATGAGTAAGGCGTTTTCGGAACAAACAACACTGCTTGTTTACGCTGCCATCATTGGGATTGGCGGCGGATACGGTGCGGTTGGGTTTAGGTGGTTAATCAATCAATTTACGTATTTATTTTTTCATCGTACGCAGACAGAACTTGCCTCATACCATGGTGTTCAGACATTGTTTGTACCAATTATTGGCGGTTTAATTGTCGGGTTACTGGTTCACTTTTTTGCAAGGGAAGCAAAAGGTCATGGTGTTCCTGAGGTAATGTATGCGATAACCGAGAAAAAAGGTGTAATCCGGCCAAGAATCGTTGTGTTTAAAGCACTGGCTTCAGCTATTTCAATTGGATCCGGAGGTTCTGTAGGAAGGGAAGGCCCGATTGTTCAAATTGGCTCTGCATGGGGCTCAACTTTTGGGCGGTTATTAGGCCTCCGGGATCAAAATTTAAAAATACTTGTTGCCTGTGGGGCGGCTGCAGGAATTGCGGCTACGTTTAACGCACCTATCGGGGGGGCACTTTTTGCTTTCGAAGTGATTTTAGGAAACTTTTCGCGAACAAATGTTAGTGCCATTGTGATTTCTTCTGTTCTCTCAGCAGCCGTTGGGCGGCTTTATTTTGGAAATATGGCTTCCTTCCCTATTCCCAATTATCATGTTTCAGGAATTATTATTTTATTATTTTTTGCTATTCTTGGAATAATTGGTGGTTTATACGGGGCTGCCTATTCAAAAGTACTGCTCTTTTTTGAAAATTTATGGGATAAAATAAATTCCCTCCCAGAATGGCTAAAACCGGCATTTGGGGGGATTATTATTGGAGTTGTCGGTTACTTTTTCCCACAAGTTCTCGGAGTTGGATATCCTTCGATTGAAAAAGCACTTGTCAATCATATTGATTTAAGTATGCTTGTCATTTTATTAATCTTAAAATTATTTTTAACTTCAATCACGATTGCTTCTGGCGGTTCCGGTGGAGTTTTTGCTCCTGGTTTATTCATGGGTGCAATGCTTGGGGGTGCAGTTGGCATCATTTTTCAACATCTTTTTCCTAGCATGGATATAAGTGAAGGTGTTTTTGCTGCTGTTGGGATGGCTACTGTTTTTGCTGGTTCTGCACATGCTCCGATCACTGCAATGATCATGTTATTTGAAATGACCAGTAATTATCAACTTATTTTGCCGCTAATGCTTGCAACAGTCATTGCAACGACCGTTTCGATGAAATTAAGTCGGGAAAGCATTTATACAATGAAATTAATGAAACGAGGGTTTGACATAATTCGTAAGCGTGCAACCGACCGTCTTTCAACTATTCTTGTAGAAGAAGCCATCCATCCTGAAAAATTAAGCCTGCAAGCGACAATGACTCTAGAAGAATCTTATACCAAATTTGAAAATAGTACAGAATGGTTTGCAACGGTTCGGGATAAGAAGGGAAAACTGTTAGGGAGTGTTTCCCGAGCGCAAGTATTGGAAGAACTTCAGCATCAACATGGCAGTAATTTGATTACAAACATACTTCCAAAGAAAATGGGACATGTCTCATCGAAAGCCACTCTAAGTGAGGCTAGCCTGATCATGAATCAACTTGGGATCAACTATTTGTTAGTCGATGATGAAACAAGAAATTCAATTGGTGTAATTGGAAGTTCCGATATTATTCGATGCTATAAGGAATAAACGACCAGCTTATATGAAGCTAGCCGTTTTTATACATAATTGAATAGTATAAATTAGCTACCTCGTAAGATTTTTACAAATTGTAAAGTTATTGTGGCACCTTTTATTGGCGGTTCACTGCAGTTTAAGGTAAGCATCCCTTTTGAAACTTTGGATAAAGCTGGCGGCTGCAGTACTCCATTGATAAAAAGGTTGTAATAAGAAACTTTTTGCGGATCGAGAATTCCCGTTTTTCCATAATCGGGAATTTCGTCATCATCGGTATAAATATACTTCATTCCATCTGAAACGGCATTGTAGTGAAAGGTTTCTGTCTTTAGTACCTCTTCCTTTTGCCTTTTCTCAGCTAGTATGAGTAATTCGATCAACCACCTTGGTGGAGATAATTGCGGACAAAGTTGGCAATCAGCACAGCAAGGATCGTTGCGAATCCCGATCCTGTTTTTTCCTTCTTTCACCTTCATTTTTCGTTTACATCCTTTTTCATTATTTTATCGACCGGCAATCAAAAAGGTGAATTTTTCCACTTCGTTTTTTTACAAAATTGTGAACATTTAATGAAAATGGATTTTCACTAGAGATATATTTCTCAATCATAAAAGTAAACAAACTCATACGTTAAATGGAGGACAATCACTTTTTTCTGAAAGGAGGATGAAATATGCCACTACAGCTTATGAAACTACTCATTACTGCATCGACTACAACCAATGTGGTGCCTAGCCCACAGAAATTTTTCTATGTAACATCAGCAGAAACGGCAGCTGGAAGTACGTTAACCATTGATGCAGCATCATTTTTCCAAGATGATGGTGCTGCGGCCACGGCTCTGCCAGCCCTTACTTCTAGCAATAGCTATTTCAATGTTTCTATTAACGGTGTTTTGCAGCAGCAAGGAAACTCCACGTATACACCCGGAGCAACTGCTGTCGGTTCCCTCGCATTTGTAGTTCCCGCAGGAGGAAGTCCGATTTTGCAAAACACTTCTGTTGTTTTAGAGGTTGTGAACTATGCTCCGGCCTCAACCACAACCGTCGCTACCTAGACAGATAGAAAAATAAACAACAGACAGCTAAAGGGAAATAAACCAATCGAAAGCCTAACTTCTCAGTTACACTATGTTAGAAATTAGGCTTTTTGTTATTTCACCACGTCAAATTGATATTCGCTTATTTAAAAACTATCGTGGGTGTACTTACAATTTATATTTCTAAACATCTATTTCTATTCACTCTTTTTCGGGCTCCCGAGCTATTTTCAGGACAAGATGAATTTAAGTGTCAGAACAAGCAGATTATTGATGCTGTTTATGTCAGGGGTCAGCATCTTTGTTACGCCGCTAACAGGAAAATGGATTGACCGGCAGGGAATCAAACAGCCGATTTGGACTCGTTCGGTATTGTCGGTTCTTGGTGCTGTTTTACTCTCTCTATTTTTTGTTCATGCAACCACCTGGGGAATGGGATTGATTCTCTCAATCCTTGGGATCAGCTACAAAATTTTAAATGTCGTCTTGCAGGCAGCGATGCTGAAAGAAAGCCCGGCTGAAATGATTGGGACAACTTCGGGCTTATTCCAAACATGCCGCTATTTCGGTTCGATTTTATCGTCAATTGTGCTCGGCCTTGTTTTCGGCAAAGCAATCACTGCCGCCCATATGCAAATTCTCGGTATCGTATTGATTTTTACCGGAGTTGGCAGCCTGTTAATGAGTTTGCGGTTCACTGGAGTACTTGGAAAAACAGAACGAAGTTGATTTGGTAAAGGATTCATAAAGCTGTTCTTGAGGGAATTTTGGTTTTTGGAATTTCATAAGAACCGTTTATAACGACCATTTACGCGGCGTGTGAACTCTTTCGGGCACTATAAACCGTTTATAACGACCATTTCCGCGGCGTGTGGACTCTTTCGGGCACTATAAACCGTTTATAACGACCATTTCCGCGGCGCGTGGACTCTTTTGGGCACTATGAACCGTT
>JAKACS010000361.1 GCA_021821235.1 Bacillota bacterium | reverse complement strand
GCAAATAATGAACAAGCAGCTCTGGGAAATGAAAAAAATTATTTTTAATTAATGGCAGTACAACAGTTTGGTCTTCAATATTGTATTTCAAAGGTGTAATCTTATTAACAAAAGACTCGTTCAAAGTGAAGGAAAGACTGTCGCCTGAAAACGAAACGGTATCAGAAGACCGTGAAAGCAAAAAATCCTTAAATCGGTTAGCCGTCATATGGTAATGGTCTAGAACCTCTTCTGGAATCAGGAACAGTCCATCCTGGGCGAACAGCTTTGCCAAAGTTCTTTTTCCATCAAGTTGAAAAAAAAGTGAGCTAAGTTCGGGTATCAGCTGAAGTAGTACTTCCATCGAAATTTTGTCGCCCTCCAATTGTTCCATGTGAAACATTGTTTGCGACATATATGGAAAAAGTCCGTATTTTTGTAGCTTTACTTCATCTTGGAAAAAATGATAATTTTGTTTTTTTCGTTTGCGAGTGGATACTCCATGAGCAAGAACGGTTGTTGACTCAGGATAATTCGGATCAATCGTTAAAATGCAAGCTTTAATTAAGTGAACAAGTCCATAAAAAATTAAAATTGGTTTTAAAATGAGCGGGGCTTTTTCAGCCTGCTCATAATAAATTCGCCCGTGCTCCAAATAATATAAAAAGGTATAGCAATTATCAAAACTTTTCTCATTGGCAGATACTATCTGATTAAGCTCGTACTTTTTTTTTAAAAATGCTTGAGCATGTTCTGCTGAAAAAAAACTGAGATAGCTTCTCCAGCCGGTATAGTGTAACATGATGATCATCCCTTTTTTTGAAAAGTCAAATAAATATCTTCTTCTTGACAGTATTTTATCCAATTGATAACCTACAAATAATAATTTTTTGATCGGGAGGAAAAAGAAATGTGGGAAACTAAATTCGTAAAAGAAGGATTAACTTTTGATGATGTGTTGTTAATTCCAGGAAAGTCGGAAGTTCTTCCTCGCGATGTTGACCTTAGTGTCGAACTTGCGCCAGGTGTAAAGCTGAATATTCCTATCATCAGTGCTGGTATGGATACGGTCACACAGGCCGAAATGGCAATAGCAATGGCACGTCAAGGTGGCATTGGGGTTATCCATAAAAATATGACAATTGAGCAGCAAGCAGAGCAAGTAGAGAAGGTAAAACGATCTGAAAGTGGAGTCATCACTGATCCTTTTTATTTAACTCCTGAACATCAAGTGTTTGATGCAGAACATTTAATGGCAAAATATCGCATTTCCGGCGTGCCAATTGTCAATAATTTTGAAGAACAAAAGCTCGTTGGGATTATTACAAACCGGGATCTTCGTTTTATCCAAGACTATTCTTATAAAATTTCAGATGTTATGACAAAAGAGGAGCTTGTTACTGCACCGGTAGGGACAACATTGCAAGAAGCGGAGAAAATTTTACAAAAGCATAAAATTGAAAAGCTCCCTCTTGTTGATGAATTAGGTGTTTTAAAAGGCCTGATCACCATTAAGGATATTGAGAAAGTAATTGAATTTCCTAATTCCGCTAAAGATAAGCAGGGACGTTTGCTGGCAGGTGCTGCCGTAGGCGTAACAAAAGACACAATGAAACGCGTAGAACATCTCGTTAAGGCGAATGTTGATGTCATTGTTGTGGATACAGCACATGGCCATTCTAAGGGTGTCCTTGATACAGTAAAAGAAATTCGCACAGCTTATCCGCAATTAATCCTCATTGCCGGGAATGTGGCAACGGCAGAAGCAACCAGGGATTTAATTGAAGCTGGTGCTGATGTAGTAAAAGTGGGCATAGGACCGGGATCCATTTGTACAACAAGGGTTGTTGCCGGCGTTGGTGTTCCACAAATTACGGCAGTTTATGATTGTGCAGCAGAAGCTCGCAAGCACGGCAAAACGATTATAGCTGATGGCGGAATTAAATACTCAGGTGACATTGTCAAAGCGCTTGCAGCTGGTGGACATGCCGTAATGCTAGGCAGCTTGTTGGCGGGAGTATCAGAAAGCCCAGGGGAAACAGAGATTTTCCAGGGTCGCCGGTTTAAAGTTTACCGAGGAATGGGGTCTGTTGCAGCGATGGAAAAAGGCTCAAAAGATCGTTATTTCCAAGAGGAAAATAAAAAATTTGTGCCGGAAGGAATTGAAGGACGCTTGCCGTATAAAGGGCCTTTAGCAGAAACAATTTACCAGCTTGTTGGTGGGTTGCGTGCCGGAATGGGCTATTGCGGGACGAAAGACTTAACCGAGCTAAGAGAGAATGCACAGTTTATCAAAATGACGGGTGCAGGCTTAAGAGAAAGCCATCCGCACGATGTGCAAATTACAAAAGAAGCTCCAAACTATTCCCTTTCTTAAAAGAGAAGCCTTTGCTTCTCTTTTTTGTATTTCCCCGTAAATTGGAAAAATTGTTTAAATTGGAAATAAGATAGGTCAATGCTCTGTCTATGATTTATTTTTGAGTTGTGTTAAAATAACCAACGTGTATTTAAATCGTTGGAGGGCATTACCGTGAAAAAACACTTTTATCAAAAATGGATTGCCAGCATGTTGGCGGTTATTCTCTTTTTTGGCTTCTTTGCGGGCTTTGGAAAAGCGGAAGCAGAGATTGCTCTAAATGTAAATGCTGCCGGTGCTATCTTAGTGGATGGAAAAACAGGGCAAATTTTATACGAAAAAAATGCTGACAGTGCATTGGGAATTGCCAGTATGACAAAGATGATGACAGAGTATATCCTGCTTGATTCCATCAATAAAGGCCGGGTTAAATGGGATCAGCAATACTCGGTAAGTGACTTAGCTTATAAAATTTCACAAAATGGCGATCTGTCAAATGTGCCGCTAAGGAAGGACGGAAAGTATAAAATTCGCGATTTATATCAAGCGATGGCTATTTATTCCGCTAATGGTGCGACAATTGCCATTGCCGAAACAATTGCCGGATCCGAGACCAATTTTGTGAAGATGATGAATGAACAGGCAAAAAAGTGGGGATTAAAAAATTATAAGTTTGTCAACTCGACTGGATTGAATAATAGAGATTACCAAGGAATGCAGCCGAAAGGGACAGGCTCTGATGAGGAAAACGTCATGTCGCCCCGCTCAGTTGCAACTCTTGCTTTTCATTTAATAAATGACTTCCCGGATGTATTAAAAACTGCTAGCACTCCAACAAAAACCTTTGTGGAAGGAACCAAAATGGATAACTGGAACTGGATGCTTCCAAGTCTGGTTTACGGGTATCAAGGAATGGACGGCTTAAAGACAGGGACGACTGATTTTGCCGGCTATAGTTTTACCGGGACAGCGAAGCGGGATGGACAGCGGTATATAACGGTTGTCCAAAAGGCAACGGATGACAAAGGCCAAGGCGGCTATAAAGCCAGGTTCGATGAAACGCGAAAAATGCTGGATTATGCTTTTAGCAATCTTAAAAAAGAAGAGATCCTTCCAAAGAATTACCAAGTAAAAGGATCTAAAACAGTGCCAGTTGAAAGTGGAAAAGATAACCAAGTGAAGATTTATACGAAAACAGCGGTAAACATGGTAATATTAAATGGTGAAAAGAAAAATTATCAACCTGTTTTTGTTTTAGACAAAACAAAGCTTACAAAAGATGGCAAGCTTCTTGCCCCGATTAAAAAAGGCGAAAAAGTGGGATATATAACACTGCAGGCTAAAAGTGGGGAAAAGGTTCGTTTTTTAACAGCTGACGGTGCCAAGAAAGTCCAAGCTGATGTTGTTGCAGCACAGGATGTTGAAAAGGCAAACTGGTTTGTTCTAATGATGAGAGGGATCGGTGGATTCTTCAACGGACTGTTTAGCGGAATCTCCTCAACGGTTAAGGGTTGGTTCTAAGCAGTCATGGCATTGATAAGAAAGTATAAACCGCCCCAAGCGGTTTATACTTTCTTTTTAACCAATATAGAAGTTTCCGCCTTGACAGAAATTCCTTTTTGTTGTTTATTTTCAATATGGAAAGGAAATTATTCCGATTGAAATAATAAAATTTCCGTATTGTGTCTAAAAAATTCATAATAATAAAATTAAAGGGGGATTTACAATGAAAACAGGAACAGATCGTGTAAAACGTGGAATGGCAGAAATGCAAAAGGGCGGCGTCATCATGGACGTAGTCAATGCTGAACAAGCAAAAATCGCAGAGGAGGCCGGTGCAGTAGCTGTAATGGCTCTGGAGCGCGTTCCGTCCGATATTCGTGCTGCTGGTGGTGTAGCGAGAATGGCTGACCCGCGTATTGTTGAAGAAGTTATGGGTGCCGTTAGCATCCCTGTTATGGCAAAAGCGAGAATTGGCCATATTGTCGAAGCACGTGTACTGGAAGCTTTAGGTGTTGACTATATTGATGAAAGTGAAGTATTAACACCAGCAGATGAAGAGTTTCATTTAAATAAAAAAGAATACACCGTTCCATTTGTTTGCGGCTGCCGCGATCTTGGTGAAGCTGCCCGCCGGATTGGTGAAGGTGCTTCAATGCTGCGCACAAAAGGGGAACCAGGAACGGGAAATATTGTCGAAGCCGTTCGCCATATGCGTAA